>DATDNH010000070.1:0-9736 GCA_036518395.1 Candidatus Angelobacter sp.
GGGCTGTGATTTTCGGCTCAGCAACAGCGGGAGCGCTTGCCGCAAAATTGATGTCACCCAGCGGGCGTTGCGCCGGAGCCTGCACCGGAGGCACAGCCGCCTGCGCTTCCGCAGGCAGGTTCACGGCGGCAAGATTTCTGTTGGCCGGCGTTGCCGGCGGCGCCACGGGTTGCGGTTGCACCGGAAACTCAAGCGCGTTCAGCTTTCGCTGGGTCGGCTGTTCCATGGGAGGAACGACCGGCGGCGCATCAAGGGGAAGCTGGCGCAATGCATGAGACGGCGCCACTGGCGCCACGCTCGGTACAGGCGTCCAGGCCACAATGTTAGGCAGAGGGACATCCTGATTCAGAATCCTGGGAATCGGTGGATTGACGATTGTCTGCCTGATGCTGTTGCGGTCCACATGAACGGAAATGATTTCCTGGGGCGCGTATTCGGGATCGGCTTTCTGAGCGGTCCGGCGTTTGGGCGGCTCCGGTTTCTCTTCCTTATTTATTGGTGGAAGATATTCGGAGAGTTCGTAATGTTCCAGTGGTTTGGAAGTTGCCAGTTCCTGGGGAACAACATGCGGCTGGTTCAACCACATCAACGTCAGCCAATAAACAGAAGCGGCCGTCAGGACGTGCAGCGAGAACGATCCGGCGGCAGCTTTCCACGCTGGTGGACGATGAACCAGGGCGTCCGTCCAATATTCTCCGGGCGCAGAAGTCAACCACACTTTGGGCGGCGCCGGACGGAACAGGTCGGCAAAGTTGCGCAGGAAAATCCTTAGCCACGGTTCAGGTTCGATCAGAAACTGAATGGAGGGGCTGGGGCTGGGGGCCGCATTCGGGTTTGACTGCATCGGCGCGTCCAACTTGGGGAGTAGAAGGATTATAACCCAGAAGGGCAGCAAATCTGCTCCAGGTGAGAAGCTTGGTTGTAAATGTGGACTTTGGCAAGTACCCAAATTGCCAGTGGTCCTGTTGACCAGAATGAAGGATGCTACAGCTCGATGATCGGGCATTGCCTCCCGGTTACCTGCGGTGTAGTCCCCGGGGAACTGGCTGACTGCCAGGTCGCAGGATAGAATCTGCTTGATGCCACTTTGTCGGAAAATCTGCGTCCTTCTGCTGGTGCTTGTCGCCACTCTCGCGAATGCGCAGAAGAGCAACAAAGCAAAGAAGACCGCTCCGCCTGCGCAGCCGGCCTCCACCACTGCTGCGGAAGACATTTCCGGCACCTATAGTTTTCTTAAAGAAGGCGAATTCCTGCAGATCAACCTGGAACAGAGCGGCGTTTCCGGTTACATCTCGCGTGAAGGAGAGCTGGAAAGCGATCGGGGCGAGTTTCTCGATCAGTTCTTCAGCAAAGCATCGGTGAATGGCCACGACATCTCTTTCACCACCAAGCCGGTACATGGCGTCTGGTTTGAATTTAAAGGACGCTTCGATCGCGGGCCGACAAACAGCAAGGCCAAAGACGCCTATTACGTCATTCACGGAACTCTTACGGAGTTCAGCATCGACTCCGAAAGGAAAACCACCTCCCATTCCCGCGAGGTGGAGTTCAGATGGCTGGCCCAGCCGGACGAGACTTAAAACCAGCAATCAGCCGTCAGCGCTCAGCATTCAGTCCGCGCTTCATTTCTATTTCACGAGAATGTCACAACAGCAATGCGGCATTTATCAGAGGTTGGAAACACTTCGATGCCGGCCTTCCAGTGCGGCTTTGAATTCCCGCAACCCGCGTTCAATCCAATCTTCCAAGTGCTGATCGATCGGCAGCATGGAACCAAGTTCGCCGAGTGGAGGCGCGTAGTTCATCGTGACGTGAACCAGCGTCTGGTTCCCCTCCGGCGCAAAGTTGATGCGGCCTGTGTGCCTGGGGCCATTCAACGATTTCCAGCCAATGGATTGACCGGGAACCACCCTGGTGATGTGCGCGTCCCAATGGAACTGCCTGCCGTCGATGCTCACCCGCCACCGTAACTTGTCCCCAGCCCGCTCAATTCTTTCGATAAATCCAATGGATTGCGGCAGTCGCTCGAAGTTGGACCACGCATCAAAAACTTCGTGAATTGGGCGTCCGATGTTGATGCTTTTTTCAAGCCGCAGAATACGGCTGTCTGTGCCGCTGAAGAAATGTCTGAAGGCCAGCACTCCGCCAATTCCAGCGGCCGCTCCCAGTGCTGTACCCGCAGCTAATCCCGACCAGAAATCACCTCGTCTCATGAATCACCCCTCGTTGTGTTTATCTCTGGATTGGAACGGAGTGAAGAAGTTGAAGGTTGCCACAAAAGCAGCTCTTGGCTCTGGCTTGAATCAAAGCAGGCTGCCACCAATTGCTGCGAATCGCAAGATTCAACCTGCGTGGAATCACTACTACCGCCCTGAAATTATCAGGATGCTGTCGTATTTTGTCGCAGGAATGATGCAATTTCATAATGGGAAGTTGATCATCGGATGACAAATCCTCGCGGTACATTTGTTTTGTCCGCGATTTCCACAGGTTTCTCGGTTCTCCACAGAAAATGCACCGGAAAATCATGCCGGGTACTTGCGGCAGGAACTCTGCTCGTCCATAGTGCTTGCCACACGAACGTGAGATATCTGACTGACGGGGGAAAACGTTCGATACGCAAACGGTCGGAGAGTCCCGCTCGAGGAGGGCGGTGCTTCAGCTTAATCTGCGTGGTCCGGCCAGCCCGTGAGCTGGCGGGCCTGAACTCGTTCTGCCTTGAGCAGCGGAGGAGCGCAAGAGAAGCCTGCGTTTAAATCCTGAAGTGCCGTGGGGCAACACACGGCTGCAGATGTCCACACAACAAGCCCGGCTCGTATGGCTGGTACGAGCCGGGCTTTCTGTTTTGTGCCAATTACCAGGACTTCAAACTCATTTCAGAAAAAAATTGTTGCACCCGCGTACACTTCGTTGATTCGGTAATTTTGTAAATGGCAAATCGAATTTCTGAATTTAATTCCATGTTTTCCTACTTGCGTTCACAGCCCGAGTTTACGGATAGTGCTCAGACGATTATTGCTGTGAGAGCTCTTTCTGGGGCATTCACCGCATTCCGGCGATAATGCTGGTTTTCGCCGGTTTTTCGCCTTACAATTGACGGGGGAAACGGGAACTCTGGATGGCCACAACCGATTACACTCTTGATCGCGGTTTGCCGGCCAGCATAGATGCTGAGCGCGCCGTCCTGGGCGCCATTCTTCTCGATAACTTCACTTACAGCCAGGCTTCTGAGCATCTCCATGCTGAAGATTTTTCCCTCGACTCTCACCGTCGCATTTATCTGCGGATGATGGAACTGGCCGAGGTGAGCCGTCCCATCGATTTTGTCACTCTTACCGAGCAGCTGGGCCAGCACAAGGAGATTGAAGCCGTGGGCGGTGTTGCCTATGTGACTTCACTCACTGACGGGTTGCCGCGCGTCAAGAACATTGAGCAGTACGTAAGAATTGTGAAAGACAAGGCGCTGCTGCGCAGCCTGATTCATGCCGCCAGCAACGCAATTCAAAAAGCCTACGAGCAGGACGCGCCGGCGGAGGAGATTGTCGATTCCGCCGAATCGGCCATCTTCCAGATATCGGAGAAGCGTATTGGCGTGGGCTTTCAGGGAATCACAGAGATCGTCAAGGACTCCTTTGGTTCGATCGACAAGCTCTACGAGCGCGGACAACGCATCACCGGGCTGGAAACTCATTTTGAAGATTTGGACAACCTGACCAGCGGCCTGCAAAAATCCGATTTGATCATCATCGCCGCGCGTCCTTCCATGGGCAAGACGGCATTCGCCATCAACATCGCGGAAAATGCAGCCGTGCTGGACAAGAAAGTTGTCGGCATTTTCTCGCTGGAAATGTCGCGCGAGTCTCTGCTGTTACGCATGCTGTGTTCGCAATCGCGCGTGGATTCTCACAAGCTGCGCATGGGTTTTTTGAGCCGCGAAGATCGCGGCAAACTCGTGGCCGGACTGGGCGCCCTGCTGGAAGCTCCCATCTACATCGATGACACTCCCGGCATTTCCATCTCCGAGATCCGGGCCAAGTGCCGCCGCTTGCAGCAGGCGCAGGGACACCTGGACATGGTGGTGGTTGATTATCTTCAGTTGATTTCAGGAGCGCCTCCGGGTGGAGGCAGGCGCTATGAGAATCGCACGCAGGAAGTCTCCGCCATTTCACGCGGCTTGAAAGCACTGGCCAAGGAATTACGCTGCCCCGTGGTTGCGCTGTCACAGTTGAGCCGCGCCCCGGAGACGCGCACCGGCAACAACCGGCCACAGCTTTCCGATCTGCGCGAGTCAGGATCCATTGAGCAGGATGCTGATGTTGTAGCGTTTATCTTTCGTGAAGAAGTTTACAAACCTGACGATCCTGACCTTGAAGGCGAAGCCGAATTGATTATCGCTAAACAGCGCAACGGCCCCACGGACCGAGTCCGCCTGGCATTTCTAAAGCAGTTCACCCGCTTTGAAAATCGTGCCAGCGACGCTGGTGTCTCCGAACCATACTAAAGGGCATCATCGTACGCGAAACGGTCACTCCTTTCGTGTGCGGTGTTAGGGCTCTCCCCTTAACCCTCCAAGTATTAAGCCTCAGAAAAGAAAATATTTATCACACCTTAATACTTATTAATTAAAGTACCCGCCAACAACAGCCAATCAGGAAGCTGCCGCTTCGCCAAGACACGAACTTGATCTCCGTGTCGGCACAAAAGTCAAACTGAGAGGAAACGTGTCAATGCACAGTCGCAACGCTCAACTCGCCCTGGCAATCACCATTGTTGTTTTCGCGCTTGTCTGTCCCTATGGCATTCAAGCTCAAACCACAGTTCCGCATTCGTCGCACGTGATTCTCGTGATGGACGAAAACACCAGCTACAGCACCACCGTAGCGCAGATGCCCTGGCTGGTGCAGCAGGGCCAGACGTACGGTTATGCCACAAACTTTATTTCCGATACTTCAGGGTCACTGATGGATTATTTGTGGACGATGTCCGGAAGCTGTCATTCCAGCGCCAACTGTACATTGCCCGCGGGCACGAATGACTTTGGCTGCAGCGGTGATAGCTGCGCGTCGCCCATCACTGATGCCAATATTTTCCGGCTGATGAACAATCTTGGTATTTCATGGAAGGTTTACGCGCAATCGTACGCGGCGGCAGGCGGCACCGTAACAACGCCCGACAATGCCAATGGCACTTCCTACTATCGCCGCCACAATGGCGTAACGTGGTACAGCGATATTCTCAGCAACGTCTCCGGATCGCAAGCCAAGGTTGTGGATTTTTCCCAATTTGGAACTGATATGGCCGCTAATGCGCTGCCGCAGTTCAGCATTATCGTGCCGGACGGACTCCATGATGCCCACGATGGCACGCCTGCGCAGGCTGACACCTTTCTCCACACCAACCTCACGCCGCTGCTCGCTCAGCCATATTTTCAATCGGGTGGCGATGGTCTGCTGATCATCACCTTTGACAACGGCGACTTCGATATCGCCGGCCAGGTCTACACCGCGGTCATCGGCCCTAATGTCACTCCGCATACGGTCTCAAATACTGCATATCACCACGAGAACACCCTGCGAACGATCCTCGATGCTCTGGGAATCACCACATACCCGGGTGCGTCCGGCAGTGTGACCTCAATGACGGATTTCTTTGCCCCCTCAACTGGAAGTGTGACCATCACCTCGCCGCTTCAGAACGCGACCACGGGAACCAGCGTGCTGGTCACAGCATCGGCCACAGAATCAACCGCGCAGATCTATCAACTCCAGGTGTGGGATGACACCACAGGCGTAAAGCTGGGCGAGTCCGCGCCCAACACCTCTACCATCAGTCAGACCTACACGCTGACTGCCGGAACACATCGCATCATTGTTCTCGACATCAGCACGGTTAGTTACAGCGAATTGCATTCGGCCAGCGTGAACATCACAGTCTCCAACAGTTTGCCCACGGATGGAGTGACCATCACGTCTCCTATTAACAACTCCACAACCGGCACTCAGGTGCTGGTCACCGCTTCGGCAGTCGAGTCGAGCGCACAGATCTACCAGCTTCAGGTGTGGGACGATACTTTGGGCGTGAAGCTGGGCGAGTCCGCTCCCAACACTTCCACCATCAGTCAGACGTACACGCTTGCTCCGGGCACTCACCGGATCATCGTGGAGGACATCAGTACGGGCACCTTTAGTGACCTGCACACTGCCAGCGTCACCATCAACGTTGCCAGCAGCGCACAAGATGGTGTGACCATCACATCTCCTCTCAACAACTCAACCACCGGCTCGCAGGTGCTGGTCACGGCGTCCGCCAGAGAATCGAGCGCACAGATTTACCAGCTTCAGGTGTGGGACAACACCACCGGCAAGAAACTAGGGGAGTCGGCGCCCGGGACCTCGACCATCAGCCAGACTTACACACTGG
Source organism: Candidatus Angelobacter sp. (assembly GCA_036518395.1). Lineage (GTDB taxonomy): Bacteria > Acidobacteriota > Terriglobia > Terriglobales > Acidobacteriaceae > Angelobacter. The sequence goes on from DATDNH010000070.1 coordinate 6,421, forward strand.
GCCGGGGCAAGCACCAGATTATTGTGGAAGACATCAGCACAGGCACCTATCAGGTTTTGCACAAGGCCAGTGTGACAATTAAAGTGTCGTTCTAGACTGGCCAACAGAATGGGGGCGGACGGCAATCGCAATTGTCGTCCGCCCTTGCTTAGTACGGTCAAGCGTTAAACGCTTTCCTTCCGCGCTGAGAGACACGGTCGTTAGTCATTTTTCTAAAACCACCCAGCCACGTATAATCTGCGCAACTCACTTCAAGGAAACCGGCTCAGGCACATGCAAACGCACCCTTCGTGGGTAGAAGTTTCGGTGACGGCACTTCGCCATAACTTTCGCACCGTGCTCTCTTACGTGCAGCCGGAAGCGGACGTGTGCGCCGTAGTCAAGTCCGATGCTTACGGGCACGGCGCTGCTGCATGCTCCGTCACCATGCAGCAGGAGGGCGCCAAGTGGTTTGCCGTGACCAGCTGCGAAGAAGGAATCGCCCTTCGCGATGCAGGTATCACCGGACGAATTCTTCTGTTGGGTGGCGTCTGGCGCGGCGAGGAAGAAGATGTCGTCAGACACGAACTCACTCCTGCCGTGTGGGACTGGAACCACCTGGAGTTGCTGGAAAATGCGGCGGAAAAGTTGAAACCGCAGCATGCGATTTCCGTTCATTTGAAGGTCAACACCGGCATGAACCGCGTGGGAGTTGATTTGAACGATCTGCCGCAGATTTTTGAGGCGATCCAGTCTGCTCCACATCTCACGCTGGAAGGAATGTTCAGCCACTTTGCCGCGGCGGAAACCTGCGATGCTCCCCAGGCAGACATGCAGGTGAAACGGTTTGAGAAGGCGCTGGAAATTGCGGCAAAGTTCAACCTGAATCCTCCCCTTCGTCACATGGCCAACAGCGCCGGCATAATCACCAAGCCGGCAGCGCGCTTCAATCTGGTGCGACCCGGAATCTCGCTTTACGGCTATTACCTGCCCTTTACTTCCGTCATCACCGGCCATGCGGACTCATCGCTGGAGTTGCCGGTCAAGCCGGTGCTCTCCTGGAAAACTCGGGTGCTCCAGATTCGCCAGGTACCGCAGGGACAAACCGTGGGCTACAGCAGCGGGTACGTCACTGAGTTCCCAACACGCGTTGCCGTGCTTTCCGTCGGCTATGGCGACGGCCTGAGTCGCCAGCTCTCTTCGCGCGGACGCGTCATCATCCGCGATGACTATGCTTCCATCATCGGCAACATCAGCATGAACCTGACAACTGTTGATGTAACCGGGATCCCGGGCGTGGAAGTGGGAGACGAGGTCATCATCATCGGCGAAACTGCAAAGCGCAAAATCACTGCCTGGGAACATGCGGGCCTTGCATCCACCATTCCTTATGAGATTCTCTGCGCAATTTCCAGCCGCTTGCCACGCAAGTACGTGGAGTAAAGCCAGGGGACAGGTTACAGGTGACAGGGAACAGCCGTTGGCTGCCATTCAATTCGAAAACTTTCCGTTAACTGACTGCTAAGTGCTGATTGCTGAGTGCCGGTAAGAGCTGCAGACTGCGTTGGCTAGAATAAATATCAGCTCATGCCAGGCCTTTATCGAAAATGGATGTACGCGTGGGAGACGCGTCTCACGAGCCGCGACACCAATCGCGTGGTGCGTCCTTTGGAGTGGGGAATCGATTGGGCCAAACGATGGCCGCTGGTGAATGGCAACTGCCCCCAAAGAGAACAGGAGTACGAACGGTTTCTCCACCAATTGAACGACCAGATCGTCGCGCAAAGTGACGACTTCTTTTCCTACGCCACGCCGTCAGATTTCCGGCTGGAAAAGCGCAGGATCGAACTTTTTCCCACCGGCAGCAATGCTGCGGAGAAAACTCCGAAGGGCGATGGGTTATTTTTGCGCTTTACCTCACCTGTGCGCACACCATTTCCGGAGAATGATTTAGTGAATGCGCGCTGGTTTCCCGCCGAAGGTAATCGCGCCGTAATCGTGCTGCCGCACTGGAACGCCAACGGCATTGCTTACAACGCATTGGCCCCCGCGCTGAATCGTTTTGGCATTTCCATGCTGCGGCTGAGCAAGCCCTATCACGACATTCGCCGCCCGGCGGAGATCGAGCGCTCGGATTATGCGGTCTCTTCCAACATCTGCCGCACCATCGACGCTGCCCGACAGGCGATTCTCGATGTGCGTTCCTGCATTGACTGGCTGCAAGCGCAGGGAAAAGACAGCGTAGGCATCGTGGGAACCAGTCTGGGGTCCTGCTACGCATTTCTGGCCAGCGCTCATGATCCGCGCCTGAAAGTAAACGTTTTCAATCACGCTTCCACCTATTTTGCCGACGTAGTCTGGACCGGACAATCCACCCGGCACGTGCGTGAAGGTCTGGAGCGCGATGGGCAGACGCAGGAGCGTTTGCGGCAATCGTGGTTGTGCATCAGTCCCATGGCATATTTCGATAAATTCGCGCGCTTTGCCAAAAAATGCCTGCTGATTTATGCCCGATACGATCTCACCTTCCTGCCCGAATTTTCCCGCCAGGTACAACAAGAATTCCAGCGCCGTAAGACCGACCTGAAGACCGTAGTCCTCCCCTGCGGCCACTACACCACCGGCGAAACGCCGTTCAAATTCATCGACGGGTATCAAATAACCAAGTTCCTTATCAGGAACTTGTAGTACTTAGTATTTAGTACTTAGCAAAAACAAATTCCGGAGCAGCCCCATGAGAAATTATCAGGATCTGCAGGTCTGGACGAAAGCTCACGCGTTGACATTAGACCTATATCGCATTTCACGCAGTTTCCCGGGGGAGGAAATCTACGGTGTTACGAGCCAGCTAAGACGAGCAGCACTGTCCATTGGATCAAATCTCGCACAAAAAGGCTTTGCTGGCCGCGAAAAGACAGCAGAAGCGCAGGCTTGTAAAGTGGGCAAAGCGTCTGCCATCCAGCTTGCAAGGCATTTGCAAATATCCTTCCGCTGCAAACGGTACAGGAACAGCGGCAATGGGAGAATTTTCCTGAGGCAATGTGGACGGCGCAGACTATGTGGGGATTCTTCCGCGCGTCCTCATCCCGGCTGCGCCGGAACTCGGACTTGGTCAGAATGACAGGGTTGGAGTGTGTGGTCTCCTTAAAGATTTTCGATAAATTCGTGAATAATGCGGGCTAATTACTAAGTACCAAAATACTGGTTTATTTATTCTTCCATTTTGGTTTCCGCTTCTCGATCACGGCCCGCCACCTCTCCCGCAACAAGTTCACCTTAGTTGGGCAACTCTGGATCTATGGGGCACGTCCCATTCAGCAGCTCTGCTTCCCCTGGC
>DATDNH010000071.1:0-3762 GCA_036518395.1 Candidatus Angelobacter sp.
CGAACGCTCCGCCGGATATTCCTCAACGAAGCCATAGCCGCCGTAAATCTGCACAGTCTCGTCCACCACGTGGTCAATCATCTCTGAGCCCCAGACTTTCAGGATGGAGCACTCCACGGCATATTCCTCAATGCCTTTGGCAGTCTGCTTGTAAACGTCAGGGGCATTGCGATCGATCTCAGAAAGTGCGGCATCAATCATGCCCACGGTGCGATAGGACATGGCTTCGCCCGTGTAAACTTCCACGGCCATGTGCGCCAGCTTTTCCTTGATCATGCCGAAATCGGCGAGCGTCTTGCCGAAGGCCTTGCGCTGTTTGGCGTAGCCAATGGAGTTGTTGAGCGAGTGGCGTGCGCCACCAATCACGCCTGCACCGAGTTTATAGCGGCCGATATTGAGAGTATTGAAGGCGATGACGTGGCCTTTGCCGATCTCGCCCAGCAGGTTCTCTTTGGGAACGCGACAATCATTCATGATGATCGGCGTGGTTGAAGATCCGCGGATACCCATCTTCTTTTCTTCCGCGCCGGCCTGAAAGCCGGGGAAGGTGCGCTCGACGATGAAGGCGCTGAATTTCTCGCCATCCACTTTGGCAAAGACGATATAGACGTCGGCAAAGCCGCCGTTGGTGATCCACATCTTTTCGCCATTGAGGATCCACTCTTTGCCGTCGGGCGAGAGCACGGCTTTCGCGCGGGCGTTCATTGCGTCGGACGCGGAAGTGGATTCGGAGAGCGCGTAGGCGGCAATCCATTCGCCGCTGGCGAGCTTGGGCAGGTATTTGGCTTTTTGCTCGGCCGTGCCGAAGTAGACAATAGGGAGCGTGCCGATGCCAACGTGTCCGCCAAAACTTACGGTGAAACTGCCGGAGACAGCTATGTGCTCCGAAATGATGGCGGAGGAGATTTTGTCCATGTCGGAGCCGCCGTACTGCTCCGGGACGTCTACATTGGCGATGCCGATCTCGCAGGCTTTGCGAATCAGTTCGCGCGTGACCTGGAACTCCTTATGCTCGATCTTTTCCAGGTTGGGGACGATCTCGTTCCTGGCAAATTCCTCAGTGGTCTGCGCGATCTGGCGGTGCTCTTCGCTGAGGTCTTCAGGCGTGAAGACGTCGTCAATGTTGTGCTCATCAATAAGAAAGCTGCCGCCCTTGAGTTTAGTTTTAGGAAGGACTGCTGTTGCCATAAATTCTCCTTGTTTTTAACCACGAAGGACACGAAGGAAACGCCGAATTATTTCCAACCAGTGCCTTCTACAACTCGCTTTATGCCGTCCTTCAGATGGACGACATTGAAGTTCATAATCAGACACATCTTTTTCTTGCTGAGTTTCAAGTAGGAAATTGCCTGTGCCATGTGTACCGCAGTAATTGATTCGACCGATTTCAATTCAACAATTACCAGATCGTTTACGACCAAATCCAGCCGGTATCCGACCTCGAGTCGCACCTCCTCGTAAACGACAGGGAGCTTTAACTCAACATCTACCTTGAAACCTGCTTTCTTGAGTTCATAGGCCAGACACGCCTTGTAAGCGCTCTCGAGTAAGCCAGGACCAAGCGCCGAATGTACTTTGAGAGCAGCTTTAATAATCTCATGGCTGATTTCCCGTTCATTCATTCTTGCTTTTGCGCCCGATTCCGGCATTTTGGTTCTCCTTCGTGTCCTTCGTGGTTAATTGAGATTCTCAAAGATCCCGGCAGCGCCCATGCCGCCGCCGATGCACATGGTTACTATGCCGTAGCGGGCATTGCGGCGCTTGAGTTCGCGCAACAAAGTTGCTGTCAGTTTGGCGCCGGTGCATCCCAACGGGTGTCCCAGGGCTACGGCGCCGCCGTTGGGATTCACTTTGCTGGGATCAAGGCCCGCTTCCTTAATGACTGACAGCGCCTGCGCGGCAAAAGCTTCGTTCAGCTCGATCACATCAATATCTTCCAATTTGAGACCGGCCATCTTCAGGGCTTTGGGAATAGCATAAACCGGGCCGAGGCCCATTTCTTCGGGCTTATAGCCTGCTGTGGCGAAGGAGACAAAGCGTGCCAGCGGTTTGATACCCAGTTCTCTAGCTTTCTCGGCAGACATCACGACCGCAGCGGCCGCGCCGTCAGAGGTCTGCGATGAATTGCCCGCAGTCACAGTGCCTCGCAAGTGAAAAGCAGGCTTCAGACCTGCCAGCGCTTCCATCGAAGTGTCAGCGCGCGGACCTTCGTCCACTTTAAAAACGATGTCGATGCGTTTGGGCTTGGCGCCGTTTGGCGTGGTGAAGCTCACCGGGACAGGAACGATTTCATCTTCAAATCTGCCACCCTGGATCGCGGCCAAAGCTTTTTTGTGGCTGTGAAACGAAAATTCGTCCGCGCATTCGCGGGTAATGCCGAAGCGTTTTGCCAGTCGCTCAGCGGTCAGTCCCATGGAGAGATACGCGTCGGGATAATTGCCCACCAGCCAGGGATTGGCCGAAACTTTGTGGCCGCCCATGGGAATCATGCTCATGGACTCAGTGCCGCCGCCGATCATGATGTCGCCGCGTCCGGCCATGATTCCTTCTGCCGCAATCGCGATGGCCTGTAGCCCGGAAGAGCAGAAGCGATTGATGGTCATAGCAGAGACTTCAATGGGAAGGCCGGCGCGCAAAGCCGCGATGCGGGCGACGTTCATGCCCTGCTCGGCTTCCGGCGTGGCACAGCCGATGACCACGTCTTCGATCTCGCGCTTGTCAATCTGGGGCACGCGATCCAGCGCGCCTTTGATGGCAACGGCGGCAAGATCGTCCGGACGACTCAGCCGCAGCGTGCCCTTGGGGGCCTTGCCTATGGCGGTGCGAACTGAACTGGCGATTACGACTTCACGCATGATTCAAACTCCTTCACGTCCCTGCGCTCGCGCGCTGGGCTAACTTCTTATCGCCCCTGAAGGGGCTTTATTCATCAGCGCTCATCAGCGCAAATCTGCGGCTAATTCCTTAGCGGCTTCCCGGTTTTTAGCGTGAACTGGATTCTCTCCTGCGTCTTCTTCTCACCGCAGAGGGATTTGAAGGCTTCGCGCTCCAGATCCAGGATGTACTGCTCGCTCACCGGAGTTCCGGGCGAAACGTTCCCGCCGCAGATCACCTCGGCGACTTTCGTTCCAACCTTCACATCGTGGTCGCTGATGTATTCAGCCTGTCGCATTAGATGAATTCCCAGCTTCAGAGTCGCTAAGACATTTTCTCCCGGAGCCGGAATATCAATACGTGGCGTAGGCGCTTTGTAACCGGCGCGCGCCAGGTCCATGGCGCGCTCCTTGGCGTCGCTGAGCACGCGTTCGCGGTTCATCGAGATCAAGTCACCATCAGAGAGGAAGCCAAGATCGCGGGCCTCGTAGGCGGAAGTAGAAACCTTCGCGGTGCCGATAATCTCGAAGATGCGTTTCATGCCTTCCATCAGCTCAACTGATTCGGCGCGGCCATCGGGACGGATGGCGCGAGCGTTATCGATGGCGCGCAGCAGCATCTCTTTGCATCCACCGCCGCCGGGCAGCAGGCCAACACCAACTTCCACCAGTCCCATGTACAACTCAGCATGCGGCTGCCGCGCGGCCGAGTGCAAGGAAATTTCGGTGCCGCCGCCAAGGCACATGCCGAAAGGAGCGGCGATTACCGGGCGCGTGGAGAATTTGATTGCCTGCGTCATGCCCTGGAATTGTTTGATCGCGAGGTCAACTTCGTCCCACTCTTCTTCCTGGACGGCCAGCATCAGCATCATCAGATTGGCGCCCACGG
>DATDNH010000072.1:0-6915 GCA_036518395.1 Candidatus Angelobacter sp.
TTCCCGGCATCCTGGCTGAGCGATCCATCTGGGCCAAGTGCATACGGAACGGTACGCAGAGGCTTGAAATCGAACGGCAATTTGTTCACAAACGGCTCCGCGCACAGCAAGAGTGTTGCGCGCGCGCTCGATCCGTGGCGAAGTCCCACTTCATACATCACATTGGGATTAGCCAGCGTCAGATCTGCAACCACGTACTCGGCGACAAGCAGCCTTTCCAGCATGGGCTTATGAATGAAGCCGCCGGCGAGCTCAAAATCTGCTCGTATCGCTTCAAGCCCGGCTGCTTCAGTTCCACGGCGGATGTATTGATGAACTTGGTCAAAGTCGATCATCATACTGCCCTCCGCCGCCCGCTTTCCAAACGGCATGGCGATAAAACACATCGGGCGAAGGACATCAGTAGGAGACATAAGCAGAGACCTACACTAGCACAATCAGGAGTGGTGAGGAACTGTTTGAGTGTCACGATTTAACTTATGAGGAGACCAGCAATATCAGACAAACACAAACTGACATCTACGGCGGATCTGGGAGCTTTTTTCTCCTTGCCGCCGTTGCTCCTTTGATGGATCCTTTAGAGCGGCCAAATAGAAAGCTGTGTGAATAAGATGTCATTGTGAACGCGGCTGGTATGGTCGGGATTCCGCAAGTGCCACTGCCTTTGAGCTATCGGGCGTGGGAACAAACACCTGCACCGCTGAGGAAGCAACCAGGAATTGAGAGACCGGCCGTCAGCTCAAGACAAATTCTGCAGGTCGGCTTTTATTATGGGGTAACATATGCCGCATCACCCGAATAGCTCTGCGGCAACACTAGAAGTGTCCAGGTCTTGCTCCCACTTTGGAAAAGCAAAACTCGGCCTTCTTCGACCGCGAAATTTTGCTGTTACAGAGCAGAATGGAGGAATGAAATGTCACCCGAAAAGAAGACTTTTCGAGATAAGCTGAAAGCTGCTCCGCAAAAGAAACTTCTGGCGCTTGACGGCGGAGGAATTCGCGGTGTGATTACTCTCGAGATATTGGCGAAGATCGAGCAGATGCTGCGCGAAAAGTCCGGAAATTCAGCCCTGGTTCTCTCCGACTACTTTGACTACCTAGCTGGTACAAGTACCGGGGCCATCATTGCTGCTTGTCTCGCCAAAGGCATGGCTGTCGCCGGCGTAACTAAGTTTTATCACGAGAGTGGTCATGCAATGTTCACGCGGGCCGGGATTCTAAAGCGATTTCGTTATAAATTCGCGGACGATGCATTGTCGAAAAAACTCCAGGACGTGCTGGGTGCCAATACCACCTTGGGTTCTGACGATCTTCAGACTTTGCTGATGCTGGTGATGCGCAATGCCACTACTGATTCTCACTGGCCGGTCAGTAACAATCCAAGCGCAAAATATAATGATCCCCTGCTGGACGACTGCAATCTTCATATTCCTCTCTGGCAGCTCGTGCGGGCCAGCACTGCCGCCCCAACCTACTTCCCGCCCGAATTAGTGCATATTGGGAAAAAAGATTTCCTATTTGTCGACGGAGGTATGACTATGTATAACAATCCGGCTTTCCAATTATTTCTGATGGCGACGGTTGAACCCTACAACCTGAAATGGGCCACCGGAGTAGACAAAATGTTGGTTGTCTCGGTTGGCACCGGCACTAGTCCTAAGGCCAATGCAAATTTGCAAGCTGACGAAATGAATCTCTTGTACAACGCCGGCTCGATTCCTTCGGCATTAATGTTTGCCGCACTAAATGAGCAGGACTTCCTTTGCCGTGTCTTTGGTGATTGTCGGGTTGGCTGTAAGCTGGACAGCGAAATAGGGGACATGAAGGCAAAGGCCGGACCAGCGGTACCCAAGCTCTTTACGTACCTGCGTTATAATGCCGAACTCACAGACGAGGGTTTGCGGCAGCTGCATCTCGTTGACATCAAACCGGAGCACGTACAAGCTCTCGACTCAGTAGATCACATCGCAGAGATGCAGCAGGTTGGACAAGCTGTAGCCAAGCACGAGGTTCAGAAAGAACATTTTGCTGGATTCTAACGTTCGGTTCGGGAAATATTCGGGGAATGGCTGATGGTTGTCGCCTTAGCCGGAAGACGAGTGGACCCCCCCCAGGCAAAGCATCGCCGCCTGCCGGAAGTGATGCTCGGTACTGTGAAAGAGCGCATCCGAAAACTATTGATCGCACAGAAGGCAACAGTGCTGGTTTCTTCGGCTGCATGTGGCGCGGATCTGTTGGCGCTTGAGGCGGCGGGAGAATTGAGACTGAGAAGACATGTGGTGCTCCCGTTCCCTCGGCACGTCTTTAAGAAGGTGTCGGTCGTGGATCGGCCCGGTGACTGGGGAGAGCGCTATGATCAGATAATAGATGAGGTCCAGCGCGACGGAAAAGTGCTTGAACTAAATTACTCCGAGGACGACCAAACGGCGTACTCCGCGACAAACATCGCCGTTCTGAGCGAAGCAACCAGGATTGCTGGCGAAATGAATGAACCGGTTTCGGCGGTTGTCGTTTGGGACCGCAAATCGCGAGGGCAGGATGACTACACGGAGCAATTCCAAAAGCATGCTCGGGAGCGCCACCTATTGGTGACTGAAGTGCAAACTATCGAATAGGTCACCAGCAGCTTGGAACAGGGAGATGGCGATGTCAGATTTCTTCTTCATCAGCTACTCATCCGTAGACGGTGTGGACTTCGCAGTGAAGTTGGCGGATGAGCTCTCCGCAGGTCCGCCTGCTATTCCGGTCTGGCTGGATAAGCGGAACCTTCGCGCGGGTGAAGACTGGGATGAACAAGTCGGTGAAGCGATTAAGACCTGCAAAGGGATGATTTTCGTAATGTCGGCGGACAGTGTTCGTGCCGATTCGGTCTGCAAGAATGAATGGGTGCGTGCCCTTAAGTACAAGAAGCCGGTCATCCCCCTTCTCCTGGCCCGAGATGCTGAATTGCCCTTTCGTCTCGGATCACGTGAATACATCAACTTCTCCGGTTCATTCGATTCGGCGTTGGCTCGGCTGCGAAAGCAGATGGCTTGGATGGATTCCCTTGAGGGGCAACTGCAGGCTCTCAAATACCGCCTCTCGGACGCACAGCGCGAATTGCCGCGTTCCGAGCCGGAGCAGAAAGTACGTATCCGCGAAGATATTGCCGACTTGGAGAGGCAGATTGCTCAGCAGCAGAAGGTCATCGATAACCCCAAGGCAGCGGAAGAGCGAGTCCAGCAGAGCATCGAAACCGGGTTGGAAAGCGAACGCAAGCCCGTCCAGCGCGTGGGTGGAATTGTGCATGGCAAATTCATTAATCCGCCTCCTTTGATCGCTCCCACTTGGTTTCAAGACCGTCATTTTGAGACTGCGCAGATCGGCGAATTTCTCAAGGACGAATCCCTGAGATTGATGACCATAGTAGGGCGGGGAGGCGTTGGAAAAACAGCCATGGTCTGTCGGCTGTTGCGCTCACTGGAGGGCGGGCAGCTTCCTGATGACGGCGGGGCCTTGATGGTTGATGGCATTATCTACCTTAGCGCGGCGCGTTCCTTTCACCGACCGAATCTTCCTGACTTATATGCTGGCCTCACCAAGCTTCTACCAGAGGACACCGTCAAGCAGCTCGATTCCGTCTACAAGAACCCGCAGACCACCACGCTCGCAACTATGGAGGCGTTGGTTCAAGCATTCCCGCGCGGACGCACTGTAGTGCTATTGGATAATTTCGAGGATATGCTCGCGGTTGAAACGGGCCAAATCAAGGATGCCGAACTGAACGACGCCATACGCGCTCTGATGGAACTTCCGCCCCATGGGATTAAGATGATCATCACCACTCGTGTGGCGCCGAGCGACTTGGCGCGTGTGCAACCCGGCCTTCAACGTCGTCTCGACCTCGACCAGGGACTTGAGCACCCCTTTGCTGAAAACATCCTGAGGGCCATGGACGCTGACGGCAAAGTTGGATTGCGGGAGGCGCCAGAAGCACTGCTGGCTGAGGCTCGCGAGCGAACACTTGGCTATCCCCGCGCACTCGAGCATCTCTTTGGCATACTCTCGGCCGACCGCGATACGTCCTTGCAGGAAATACTGGACAATACAAAGCAGTTCCTTCCAGAGCAGGTTGTGACGGTACTTGTGGGAGAGGCATTCAGCCGCCTCGACGTGACTGCGCAGCGAGTCATGCAGGCGCTCGCTGTTTATCGGTACCCGGTTCCGCCGGCTGCCGTGGATTACCTGTTGCAGCCCCATGTGCCCGGCATAGACAGTGGCCGTGTTTTGAGCCGATTGGTGAATATGCAGTTTGCGCGCCGGGATGCTGGAAGGTACTACCTCCATCAGGTGGACCGTGATTATGCCCTGGGCCGGATTGCAGAAGGTGATCCTGATGACTGGGACGCTGAGACCACGCTCCTGACGCGCTTCGCTTTACGGCATCGTGCGGCCGATTGGTTCAGGCTGTCTCGCAAACCCCGCGAGATGTGGAAAACACTAGGGGATCTGGCGGCACAACTTTCAGAGTTTGAACTGCGCTGCGAGGGCAATGATTACAACAGCGCCGCAGCAGTGCTGCTCGAATTCGATTTTGACTATTTAAACTTGTGGGGTCATTACCGGTTGATGACCGAGCTTCACGAACGCCTCCAGGGCAATATCACCGATACTGGGCTCGCTCAAAACAGCGTAGACAACTTAGGTACGGCGTACTACCGGATGGGGCAGCTGCCAAAGGCGATTAGCTCTTATCAGGAAGCTCTACGACTGGCACAAGAGCACAAAGACCGCCGGAACGAGGGTGTGTCGCTTGGCAATCTTGGAGTCTGCTTCTCCGATCGCGGGCAGAACAGGCGCGCCATCGCGTGTCACGAACAGGCTTTAGAGATTGCTCGCGAAGTAGGAAATCGAAGAGGCGAGTCAACTCAATTGGGTAACTTGGCAATTCTGTATCAAGAAATCGGCCAAAGCATGCGCGCCGTCGATTCCTATGAAAAAGCCTTGCTTATCGACCGCAAGATAGCGAGTCGCGAAAATGAAGCCTTGAATTTGAACAACCTGGGTATTTCTTACAGGTTGCTTGGACGAACTGACGAAGCTCTGCGGTGTCATACGGATGCGCTCGCCATCGCGCGTGACATTGGCTATCGGCTTATCGAGGCTGCGGCATGCAATTACTTGGGTGACTTGCACGCTTTTCTGAGCAACTGGGCTGATGCGGAGCGGAAATTCGAGCTGGCGATTGAAGTCGCCGACGATATCGGCAACCCTCAAATTTCGAGGGCCGCAAGGGAGAGACTTGCCTTGGTCAATGTCTACCGAAACAAGCTGACCGCCGCACGAGAACTAATCGAGGCCGCGGCGAAATATGACGTTCCTTTGAGCAACCCCAACACCTTGGTGATGTTGGGCGTCGTGGCCCTGCGCCAGCGAGATATGAACAACGCCAGAAAGGCATTCACCGCCGCAATCAATGAGGCCAGCCAACTGCTCGCGTTGAATCCAGATTCCTACGACGCCTTGGACGTTAAGGGACTCGCTCTCTGCGGGCTAGTCTTGTGTGGAGAAACGTCGCAGATTCCCAACGCAAAGGCCGCATTCAAAGCGGCGCGTTCGATAACGGCTGACGTGGGAATTATCCGTGCAGTGCTACAGCTCTTCGATGCCTTAGGTCAGGCCGACACAAATGGCATTTTGACAGAGGTCAGGCCGCTAGTGGCAGGTACGCAATCACAATCATTCGTTTCCGCTCCATGATGGCAGCAGCGTGCGGTGGCTGAAGTTTGAAAGACGACTAAGTCCCAAAAGCACAACTGTAAATGCGTAGTAGGGTGGAAAGAGCCAATAGCGTGCTTTGTCTTCCTGTAACCTGTTGTCTATTGCCTGTTGCCTAACACCTCATACAGCGGCCCCGCCGGTTTTATCTGGCTGTTTTCATTCGCCACCGTGATCGCCAGAATCCGAATCCTTTCATTATTCGGCAGGGTCAATGTCTTCGCGTTCGGCGGAAGATCGATTGGATACGCGAACAGGTAGGAATACGAATACGGATCGAATGTCCCGTCGGCGGAGTGCAGATGCGAGGCGAACCAGGCTACGTCGTCACGCTTGATGTAGCCGGGAGTGATCTTTCCCGTGAATTCCATTACGGTACGCATTCTGGGCGGGGCACCCGGCATCGCCGATGGCGAGCCCGGACGCGATTTGATCGGTTCCTGGTGCGTGTTCCACGAGCGGTTGTCCCACTGGCCGATATAGCCGCTCCAATCCTGAATTTTCAATTCGACTTCTTTGTCGCCGACTTTGAAGGTTTCTGTCTGATCGCCATTGGCTGCGGCGGCCAGCAGGTACAGACGATTGAAATTTCCTTCCGGCAAGGCAATGGTCTGTCCCTGTGCGCTTACGGCATTGGGCTTTCCCGTTCCCGCTGGGGCCAGACTGAAGTGAATGCCTGCATAATCTATGGATCGCGGCAGCATTTCCGAGGGAAGAGATTTGCCCTGCGGCGCAGTGGGATCGCTCAGCAGGCAATCGAAGCAGCCCTCGGCGGGTTTGCCTTCCTGGGTTGCAACTGAGACGTCGTAATCCAGTTTGAGGGTTTCTGATTGAGGTGCAGTCTGCCGGCTTGTTCCGGGAGCGATCTTCAGTGCAACGGTGCGTACCTGATAGGGAGTGAAGCTGATCAGGAGGTTGTTGCTCACTCTTGCCGGTTGTATCAGCATCTCCTGTCCAGTTACTTCGTGGGCCGAGACAATTGGAACTCCGGCAAAAGCTACATGCACTTCTTGTTGTGGCTTGCCATCCATCTCCGCCATGCGGAGGATCAACTCATCGCTGTGTTCCGCTTTCTTCAGCGCCAGTACACGAATACGTGGATTGTCGATTTTCAAAAACGAAAAAGTCTTGCCCAGAGCGCCTGGATGTTTGCTCGACG
>DATDNH010000073.1:0-31035 GCA_036518395.1 Candidatus Angelobacter sp.
TGCCGAACCACGAGCGCGAAACCATCTGGCTGCGGGAGATCGTGGAGTCACAGGAGTTTATCGGCAACAAATCCAAACTCACGCTGGCGATGGGCAAGGACATAAACGGCCGGATCATCACTGCCGAACTCGGCGCCATGCCACACCTGCTGATTGCCGGCTCGACCGGATCAGGCAAGAGCGTTGCCATCAACGCGATGATCATGTCGATTCTCTACAAGGCGACACCGGAGCAGGTACGATTGATCCTGGTCGACCCCAAGCGGCTGGAATTGGGTGTTTATGAAGGCGTCCCGCATCTTTACGTGCCGATCATCACGGAACCCAAGCTGGCGGCCAACGCGCTGCGCAATGCTGTTCGCGAGATGGAACGCCGCCTGAAGGCGCTGGCGGAAAAAGGCGTTCGCAATATCGAGCAATACAACAAATTGTTTGATTCAAGTGAGACGCCCAGCCTGTTTGAAGAAGGCGAGGAAAGCGAACACAAGCCGCTGCCGTACATCGTCATCATCATCGACGAACTGGCTGACCTGATGCTGCTCGACCAGGCCAACGTGGAAGAATCCATCACGCGTCTGGCACAGATGGCGCGCGCCGTCGGCATCCATTTGATTCTGGCTACGCAGCGTCCATCGGTGGATGTGATTACGGGATTGATCAAAGCGAACTTCCCATCGCGTATTTCCTTCCGCGTGGCCACCAAGATCGACTCGCGCACTATCCTTGACGCCAACGGAGCGGAGTGCCTGCTGGGGAAAGGCGACATGCTGTATCTGCCGTCGGGCTCCGCGCGGGTTCATCGCCTGCACGCGCCGCTGGTCACAGAAAAAGAAATCAGCGCAGTGGTCGAGTTCTGGCGTTCCCAGGCGCAGGCCCAGTATGAGCAGAAATTCCTCGAGGCTCCAAAAGACGAAAAACAGAGCGCGTCAGCGGGAGTTGATGCCGATGGCGAGGTTGATGACGAACATGATGAGCTTTACCAGGATGCCGTGCGGCTGGTTATCGAGTTTGGAAAAGCTTCTACGTCACTCTTGCAACGCCGCCTGCGCATAGGCTACGGCCGCGCCGCACATCTGATTGATCTTATGGAGAAGGATGGGATCGTAGGCGCCGCCGATGGCCCCAAACCGCGCGAAGTGCTTAAGCGCCCTGATTGGCTGAGTGAGGTGGAGGAGGCGTTAAGGTAGGTCGTTTTGGAGTTTATCTCGAAGCGAAGCGAGAGAACCCTACACACTTACATTCAGTTTTAGGGCGTACGCCCCGAGATGTTTTCGTAGAAATAGGGACCTCTCTCTCGCTGCGCGGGATCGACGTAAACTCAATAACCAAATCTTCCGTACATTCAGTTTGTTGCCGCCGCTTTCATCGACCTCAATGCCACCGCCCCCAAAACCAGCACCGCCGTGACGATTGCAACCCATAGTAATGCCGGGTGCTTTTCTGACCACGGGCGCTCGTCCGGACGTCCCGTATACGCGCTGTTGCTCTGCTCCGGCCCAAGCTGTGCTTCTGTGGCCTGCGCGTCTTTTTGAAATAGCTTGGCGTAATCGTAGACAGGCGATTCCAGCTTCTCGTCACCGTAATAAAGTTGCGGCGCGGAGGCTGAAGTGAAATAGATGCGCCGCTGGTATTGCTGCAAACGCACTCCGGTGATTTTGAGCGGCGGATCGTCCCCGTTGTGCACGATGACTCTCAGGACCTCCGGCTGTATACCTCGAAGATCAAGATTACTCTGCTCAAAATCAATTTTCTGACTGTGGCGTACCATGTGGACACGGCTGATTTCGCCTGAGCCCACCCCGATCTTGCGATCATCCTGCAGCTCAACCTCGCGCCTGAAATTTGACTGTGAAGGAGCGATGGAGAATTCCAGCCGCTCGACCGGAACATTTTTCGGCACTGAAAAAGTAAAGACCGTATCTTTCCCTTGCTGTTCCTTCCGGGGCTGAGCAGGAATGATGCGCCAAACCTGTTTTTCTTCTTCTTTTATATTGGCCCAGGCGCTGTCCACCTGTGACGGCGTAACCGGGCCGTCCAAAGTGATGCGCAAATATTTGTAAGCGGTAAGCCGCAGGCGGAGCGTGGTATTGGCGCCCAGGTTGTCGTCTGAAAGATCGTACAGAATCGTGTCCGCCAGCGTGGCCCATTTCGCGCCGTGCAGATCGTCCGCGCCTTCCACTCGCGCCTTAACCACAAAGTTCCGGGCGTTCAAATGCAATTGAACGTGGTCATATTCCGTCAGGCCGGACATATCGAGGAAGAGTTGCGTCTTTCCCGCGACCGTTGCGGGCTGGAGTATCCGTACTTCTTTCCGCTCCGTTTCGGAACTCCCGCGCTCGATGCTCATGGCATAAGGAACTTCGTTCTGGCTGGAATAGAGACGCAGGTCGGCCAGATCAGGGCGCGCGTGCTGCCATACGGTCTCATCTACGACGACGTACTGCTGATGGTCGCCGCTGCCCTTTACGTCTCTGAAATATCTGAGATAGGAAACAGATGCGCTAAAGAAAACTGTAACCGCGAGCAGCTTCAACACAATTCTCATACCGGAGTCTCCGGGGAGGATTTCTCCGAACGCGACGAAACCCTGAAGTAGACAAAAGAAATCGCCAGCAGGACCACACCCAGGGCGATAAAGCTGATGATGCGGTAGCCCTGGTTGAGGTTCTTGCTGTCATAGAGGAAAACCTTGATGACGGTCACCGCGATCAGCACCAGCGCCTGCCAGCGCACAAAGGCGCTCTTCTTCCAGAACCCAACTGTCATCAGGGCTGCGCCATATAAAATCCAGATGGCGGAGTAGCTGAATTCACGCTTGAGCCATAGTTGCTCGTAGCCGCCCGCGGAATACGCCAGGTTCGCCTGACGATCGAAGTAATCCGCCGCTTCGTACGTCAGCGCCATGAGGGCAAGCACGTTCAGAACCACTGCGGCTATCTTCACGAACCTCTTTTCCGTTTCGGACGCGGACCGCTCGCCAAAATAAACAATTCCTCCCAGCACCGCGATTGCAACCAGATAGGTGGCAAAACGTGCGTTGAAAATAAACCGGTCAGCATACATGGGAAATGCGACCAGACGGAAGATGCCGAGGGCCAACGCAACTGCGGCCAGATAACGCAGAAAGTTCGTGCGCGTGCGGACGGCGATCCACAACAGGACAGCGGATTCCACCAGCCATCCCATGGTGATCCAGTGATGGCTCAACTTAAGAGGAATTGCGATGGTAATAAACGCGATGGCAATCGCAACGTGGATCAGGTTGATAACTTTGCCTTCTTCCTGCGTAATGCGACGTTTGAATGCATTGCTCAGCGCCAGATAACCGGCAGCCAGCCCAAGTGCATACCACGTAAGCGTTTGCTTTTCGCTTTCGTACATCGCAAACAAAGCAAGAAAAAACCACACCGCATTCAACAGGGGGAGCACGATTAACGTAATTGAAGGCCCTTTAAAACGAGTCGAGCGTTCAAACGGCGTGACCAGCGGAATTACGGCAAAGATTGCGGCTAATAGTATGGTGAAGAAGACTGTGAGTGGGCGCTGGCCCGTCGAATAATGAGCGATTGCCCAGCCGCAATAAAGAGTTACGGTGCCAACGAAGCTGCCCCACAGCAGCCTTCTCCAGGGCTTGAAGATGGCAATCACCAGCACCGCAAGATCAAGCACAGCGACATACGAAAAGAGAACGATCTCGTGGTTCTCGCCCGTGGAGAGCATCACGGGCGTGCCGAAACCGCCAATCAGCGCAAACAGAACCAGTAATTGCGCGTCCTGTGTCAACGCCAGGACTATGGTCGATGCGGTGACTACGACCATGGCGATGAATGCGATCTGTACAGATATCAGCGGCGGATCGAAGTACTGTGCCGCTGCCCAGAGTGAAAGATATAAACAGCCAATCCCAACGGCTTTGAGCGAATAGGAAAACGGTTTGTAGCCCCGGGTACGAAAGCGTTCGCTCCACAGAATGAGCGCAATTCCGGCGATCAGCCCGATAGTGACTCGTCCTCCGGGGCCAATGAACCCGTTGTCAAACGCCCACTTCAGGAAAAACGCCACACCGAACAGCACCGCTGCAATGCCGATCCGGTTCAGCCAGTACTGCCCGATGCGTTTTTCCAGGCTTGTCTCTTTGCTTACAGCAATTGGCGGTCCTGAAGGCGGTGTCGAAAATGACGGTGGCGTTAGTTCACCAGAAACGGGAGGCGCTTCAATGAGTGGCTGTGCCATGAGCGGAGGTGTTACCGGCGGTGGTATTGCCGGCTGTGGCGGTGATGGAGCAACCACGCCGAGACGCTGCTCCAGCCTGTAAATGCGGGCAGTGAGCGCCGCCACCTGCGCTTTAAGCCCCTCCAGTTCATCTTGTGGATTGGCCATGCGGATAAGCTAGCTTATTCGCCGCCCATGAGCAAAGGAAATTGTGGGAATTTTTGATTTTAGATTTTTGTTTGAAGATTGACTTTGCCGTCTTAATTGGGTTGTTTACAATCAAAAATCAAAGATCAAAATCTTCAATCCTCAATCAGTTCCACTTCAACCCTCTCAGCTGGTCCAGGTTCACGTTTCCCCCGCTCAGCACGCACACAACTTTCGATCCGGCGGGAGTTTTGATCAGACCGTGCAGCAGCGCAGCCACGGGCGCTGCTGCTGCGCCTTCCACCACCAGCTTGCAATGGGACATGATCCAGATCATGGCATCGAAGATATCGCGGTCAGGCAGAGCGACAATCTCGTCTACAAAGCGTTGCACAATGGAAAACGTGTTATCTCCCACGCGCTTCACTCGCAGTCCATCGATGATGGTGTCAATTTTGTCCAGCGTGATCAGGCGTCCGGCCTCCACGCTCTTTTGCATTGCCGGCCCATCCGATGATTCCACACCTATGATCCTGATCCTGGGATTGCAGGCCTTCAGCGCCATGGAGACTCCGGAGATCAAACCACCGCCGCCAATCGGAACAATCGCGACATCAACCTGAGGAAAATCCTCATAAATTTCCAGGCCGAGTGTTCCCTGTCCGGTGATGAGCTGGATATCGTCGAATGGATGAATGTAAGTGAGCCCGCGCTCCCGGCAAAGCTGTTTCGCTTTTTCGTTTGCCTCGTCCCAGATCAATCCGTGCTGGACCACCTCGGCGCCGTAAGCACGCGTGGCATCGACTTTGGATTGTGTGGCGTTGCTGGCCATCACCACCACGGCTTTCATCTTGTAAACTCCCGCGGCCAATGCGACGCCCTGTGCATGATTGCCGGCAGACGAGCAGATCACTCCGCATTGCCGCTGCTCGGGAGTGAGATGGCGAAATTTGTTGAGGGGACCGCGAACCTTGTATGAGCCACCCTTCTGGAACATCTCCGCTTTCAACCGGATATCGAAGCCGGTGCGCTCGCTAAGCAGCCTCGACGTCAGCAACGGCGTGTGATAGGCAAAGCTGGAAACAACTTTTTTGGCTTCCTGAAATTCACGCAGGGAAACTTCCGGGGCAGTAGCTACTTCGGGACTCATAGGGTTCCTTTGTTGTTACTCATCAACTCAGCAAGACGAAAAGTGTATCAAACACGATTTCTTCCGATGGACAGGTGTTGACGTTGGTGTTGGTTTTGCTAACTACTAAATAGTAAGTACTAATTACCGGGTCAATTCACAAAACCGGCTTAGATCGATATTGCCGCCACTGACCACAGCTACCACTTTTCCGTGGCCGCATTTGCCGCTGAGTGCGGCGGCGACGGCGCAGGCGCCGGCTCCTTCCGCAATGACATGGTTCCTCTCGGCCACCAGCTTCATCGCCCGGGCGATCTCTTCCAGCGTAGATACCACCGAGCCTGCAAGCAGATGGCTGGCCAGCGCCCACATGCGAGGGAAGACGCTCTGACCACCGCAGCCGTCCACCCAACTGGATTTCCATTCCGGGAAGGTTTGCGCCGAGCCCATGGCAAACGAGCGAGCCAAGGGAGCTGCCGTCTCCGGCTCTGCGCCGAAGATTTTCACGTTTGGCTTCCGCGCCTTTATGGCGCTGGCGATCCCGCAGGAGAGCCCTCCACCGCCGAAGCCTGCAACCACGCTCTCCACGTCCGGCAAATCCTCAAGTATTTCCAATCCGGCCGATGCGTTGCCGGCGATGAATTCGTCGTCCTCAAAGGGGTGCACAAACGTGCCGTCCATAGCTGGATGGCTGCGGTGACCCAATGCCTTCCAGCACTGATCATACGGCGCTTTCACGATTTCCGCTCCGAGCCGGCGAACGGCCTCCATTTTTGTGGCTGGCGCCGTCTCGATCATCAGCACTTTGCAACTGACGCCGGCTTTGCGCGCAGCCAGAGCCACGCCCTGCGCTGCATTTCCCGCGCTCACGGTCCAAACGCCGTGGCTGCTGCGCGGCCCCGGCGCGAGTTGTCGCACCGCATTGTAAGCGCCGCGAATCTTGAAAGAACCGATGGGCTGCAGGTTCTCCAGCTTCAGGTAGATTTCTGCCGGGGCAGCGTCGTAGAGAAGGCGAACCAGCGGCGTGCGTATCGCTGCCTCGTACACGTGGCGCCGCGCATCTTCTATTAATTCGATGGGAATCTCGCGATATCCCGCTTGCGCAGTTACTTCAGACATGGTTCACCTTTCCTGATGAATTTCTCAAAGACCTCATTCGACAGCAAGCGTCCACGCGGCGTCAATTGGATGATGTTTTCCTGCTGAGACAGCATTCCGGCAGCACGCAGTTCCTCGATAGCCGGGACATACATTTCTACACGATTCCCAAACTGGCAGCGCAAATCTTCCAGTTTCAGGCCGCAATTCAATCGCAAACCCAGGAAAAAGCTTTCTTCCAGCGCCTCTTCGCGGGAAACCGGAACAGCTGTGATGTGTTGTGAAACAAAAAAATCGTCGTAAGAATCGGTTGTTGCCAGCCGGACACTCTCCACTCCTGTGTCCGCCGCCGGCAGCATGGAGTGGGCATCCACACCAAAACCCGCGTAGGGTTGGCGTGTCCAGTACTTCAAATTGTGCCGGGACGGAAATCCACCGCGCGCAAAATTTGAGATTTCGTATTGCACTACACCATCTGCGGCCAGGTGCGCGCATGCTGCCTCGTAGAATTCCGCTGTCAAATCATCATTTGGGACAAAATGGGCGTGGTACCTGGCGCCTCCGGCAATCAGTTCCCGGCCCAGGCGGGAATCTTCGTCCACCTCGAGCATGTAAACGCTCATGTGCGGGACCTGGGTCGCGACCACCTCCTGTAACGAATATTGCCAGCTTTCGGGGGTCTGATGCGGCAATCCCGCAATCAGGTCAACATTGATATTGCTGATTCCATTCGCGCGCAGATCTTCTATGTCCTTCAGCACGCGGTCCCGGGTGTGCAAGCGCGCAACCGAAGCCGCCTCTTTGTCCACAAACGACTGGACACCCAGACTCACGCGATTCACACCGCATGAAACCAAAGATTCCAGCAGAGGTTGAGTGAGCGTGCCAGGCGCACATTCCATCGTGATCTCGGCATTGCCACTGATTTCAAATTGTGTTGCCAGCGTTGCAAAGAGTTTTGTCAATGCATCGGGAGGCAGCAGGCTGGGTGTGCCTCCGCCCAGATAAATGGAATCCACTTTATCGGGCATCACAGCCCGGTCAGCAGATGCGACCTCACGGCAAGACGCGATATCGGCGCACACGCGGTCCGCATATCGGGCCATCTGCGCGGCCGAAAACACGCCAGACGCGAAATTGCAGTAGCTGCACTTGGAGCGGCAAAACGGCACCGAAATGTAGGTCCCCAGGCCCATGAATTTCCTTAACTCAAAGCATAAATTCAGCATCAATTATAAAATCCTTGTATGCTGAAACGCGCTGTCGTGACAGGCTTGGGCGTAGTCAGCCCCAACGGCATCGGGAAGGCGGCTTTTTGTAACGCCACTCTTTCCGGCCAGAGCGGTGTAAAACAGATAACCCGGTTTGATACTTCAGAGCTTCCGGTAAAAATTGCCGGAGAAATCCAGGACTTCAACGAACTTGACTGGATGGAGGCACGGGAGCGCAAACACGTTTCCCGCGCTGTGCCGCTCGCGCTCGCAGCGGCCACTGAAGCGCTCAGCGATGCCGGCATCGATGCTACAAAGCTTACTCTGAACGAGCAGCGCGAAATTGGCGTGGTGCTGGGCACCGGTGGCGGAGCGCAGGACTTCACTGAGCATCAATACGATCTCTATTACAAAGGCAAGATCAAGCAGGTAAGCCTGTTCACCATTCCCAGCGGCACGGCCGGAACACTCTCCAGCGAAGTCAGCATGCGCTTTGGCCTGCGCGGCATGAGCCACGTGATTACTACCGGCTGCACCTCATCCACTGACGCGATCGGTCACGCATTGCGACAAGTGCAGCTTGGTACCCAGCCGGTCATGTTAGTTGGCGGCGTGGACGCACCACTTGCATGGGGCATCATGAAGGCTTTCACGCTGATGAAGATCATGACCGAATCCTGGAACCATGAGCCCGAGCGCGGCTCGCGGCCTTTCAGCCAGGATCGCGACGGATTCGTTGTGGCTGAAGGCGCCTGGCTGCTGGTGGTGGAAGATTACGATCACGCGCGCAGCCGTGGCGCGCACATCTACGCTGAAATTACCGGTTACGGCTCAACCTGTGAGGCATTTCACCGCGTGCGCCTTCAGGAATGCGGTGAAGAACCCGCCCGCGCCATTCAACTGGCTATGCGGGAAGCAGGAGTTTCTCCTGAAGACATTCAGTATGTGAATCTTCACGGGACGTCCACACAGCTTAACGATCGCATTGAAACTCGGGCACTCAAGCTGGCCCTGGGCAACCACGCCTACAAAGTTCCGATGTCGGCGCTCAAGTCCCAAATTGGGCATCCCCAGGGCGCCTGCGGGGCTGCCGGAGTGGCAGCGACCCTGATTTCGATGGAGCACAACCTGCTGGCGCCGACCATCAATCTGGAACAGCCCGATCCGAACTGCGATTTGGACTACGTGCCGGCGCCTAATCGAAAAGCACAAATTGAAAACGCGATCTGCAACTGCATCGCGTTTGGATCGAAGAATTCAGCGCTGGTGCTGCGAAGGATCTAAGTTGGGTTGTGGGGAGCAATAATCCGGTTACCGGACCATCCGATTCCTCAGCTTCTCTTCCGGCATCCGAAACTCAATCTCGTCCGGCGTGGCAAACAGCGCGCGATTTCCAAATCCCTGAAAGCACCACATGGCCGTGTAACTCGGTGGTTCCTCCGCATTGTTCAGGGGTACGGGGTGGACCAGGTCGAGCGCATGACTGCGAATCATGTAGTCCAGCACGCGCTTTTTGTACGCCGGGTCTTCATCCCTTTCCACCAGATCGCCCTGGATTCTTGTAATCTCGATTTCCTCTCTGTCCACTTTTACGTCAGCATAGGCATAAAGCTCACGCGTCCAACTGCGGACAAACAGAATTTTGCTGTCGCGATAAAAAATCGCCCATTTGTGTTCCATGCAATCCGGTATAAACAGCGCGCCCTCAACAAATGGCTGCTCGATCCGATAGCGCAGACCCACATCAACGGTTCGCGCTGAATTCGGCTGCATGCCGATGAACCTGCTGCCATCCTCCTGCCCATACGACACAGCATTGGCAGCGCATTCCGGATCGGCAGAAGTCGAGATCATGCCCAGCGTTACTGGCCGCAGGTCCAGCAATCGCACCCCCCAGGGATTTTCAGCCGGAGTGATCCATTGGAGTTCTGGAAATTCTTTTGACACTAATCCTCTCTGATCATCCATTACAAATTGCGCATCGAGGTTTTTTGCCAATGGCCAATGGCCAAAGGCCAAGGGCGAACGTGCTAAATACTAAATACTAAGTACTAAATACTGAAGCGCGAAGCGCTTCTGCAGCATCTTTTACAATATTCAAGGGACTCAAAGCGAATGCAGGAAGAAGAGGTATTAGGTAAAGCGTATGACAGCCGCCTGATGAAGCGGCTACTCGGTTATCTTCGGCCCTATAAATGGACCGTGGTAATTGCGCTGATTGCCATCATTCTCAAAGCCGCTGCGGACGTTGTCGGCCCTTACCTCTCCAAAGTTGCGATTGACAAATATCTTGCCGCGTCCAGCGTCAAATCCCATGGATTTCTTGACTCCTGGCTCAGTGCCAGTCCTTTGACCGGCATTGCCCAGGTTGCCCTGATTTATGTGGGCTCGCTGATCGCAAGCTTCCTGCTTGAATATGTATCGACTTATCTCATGCTCTGGACCGGGCAGAAAGTCATGTTCGATCTGCGCAGCCAGATCTTCCGCCACCTGCAGCACATGCACGTCGCGTTCTTCGACAAGAATCCTGTGGGACGCCTTGTCACTCGGGTCACCAGCGACGTGGATGCCCTCAACGACATGTTCACGACGGGGGTTGTTGCCATTTTCGAGGACATATTTGTCCTTCTGGGAATCATCGTGATCATGCTGCGGATGAAATGGTGGCTGGCGCTGATCACCTTCGCCGTCCTGCCGGGAATTTTCTGGGCCACTACGCTGTTCCGCCGGGCGGTACGGGATTCCTATCGACGCATTCGGGTCGCCATTGCCCGGATCAACGCTTACTTGCAGGAACATGTTTCCGGCATTGTCGTTTTGCAACTTTTCAATCGCGAAGAGCGGGCGTACCAGAAATTCGAGAAAGTCAACGCTCAGCACATGGACGCTTACAAAGACGCCATCATGGCCCACGCCATCTACTACCCTGTCGTGGAAATACTCTCGACCATCGCCATCGCCCTGGTCTTCTGGTTTGGCGGAATCCGTGTAATTGCCGGAACTGTCACGGTAGGCGTTCTGGTCGCCTTCATGCAATACGCGCAACGGTTCTTCCGTCCTATTCAGGATCTGAGCGACAAATACAACATTCTGCAGGCAGCCATGGCTTCGAGCGAACGCATCTTCAAGCTGCTCGACACTCCAGTGGAGATCGTCTCTCCCGCGCATGCCGTCAAGGCGGTTGGCCACGGCCGCATCGAATTCGATCATGTCTGGTTCGCCTACCGAGAACTGGAGCCCGAATCCACGGACGGACAGCCCGCCGGTGTATCCGGAAATGGGTCTCATTCCACAACAGCTCGAGGCGTGGACGGTTCAGGTTACGACTGGGTTTTGCGCGATGTCTCCTTCGTGATCGAACCAGGAGAAACCATTGCCATCGTGGGTCACACCGGCGCCGGCAAAACCACGATCATCTCCCTGCTTTTGCGTTTCTATGACATTCAGCGCGGCACGATTCGCATTGATGGCGTTGATATCCGCGATATTGAACTTAAAGATCTGCGCCGCCGCTTCGGGGTTGTGCTCCAGGACCCATTCCTGTTCAGCGGCACCATCGAAAACAATATCCGGCTTGGCTCGGACTGGGTTTCCGACGAGCAAGTGGAATCTGCGGCCGAGAGCGTAAACGTCGCGGACTTTATCCGCAGCCTGCCTGAGGGATTCGCGGAGCCGGTTCGCGAACGCGGCAGCACGCTCAGCACCGGCCAGAAGCAGCTTATCTCATTTGCCCGTGCTCTTGCCCATGATCCGGAAATCCTGGTGCTGGACGAAGCCACCTCCAGCGTCGATACCGAAACGGAACTGCGTGTCCGCGACGCGCTCGCGCGCATGGTCGAAGGCCGCACTTCCGTGATCATTGCTCACCGGCTCTCCACCATTCAGCGCGCCGACAAAATCATCGTCATGCACAAAGGCAAGGTGCGCGAGATCGGCAATCACCAGGAACTGCTGTCACGACGCGGGATATACTGGAAGCTCTATCAACTCCAGTACAAGGAACAGGAACTTGGAGTTCCTCAGACCAGCGCCGACGACTGAGTCCTTTCTTATCTCCGCGGGAGAAGCGTCCGGCGACACTTACGGCGCTCAGTTGATTCATGCCTTACGACGTCTCGTCCCACGCCTGTCCTTCTTCGGCATGGGTGGCCCGCAAATGCAAGCCGCCGGTTGCGATCTCGTGGTGCACGCCAACAAAGTTGCAGTGGTGGGCCTGGTTGAAGTCCTGAAACATCTTCCCCAGATTTACAGCGAATTTCGCTCGTTAATGGATTATGTTCGCAGCAACGTGCCTACTGCCGCTGTGCTCATTGACTTCCCCGATTTCAACCTGCGTCTCGCGCGTAAACTGCACCAGATGGGAATTCCTGTCTTTTACTTTGTGAGTCCTCAGGTCTGGGCCTGGCGCAGCAGTCGTATTAAGCAGATTCAGAAGTACGTCCAACGCATGATCGTGATTTTCCCCTTCGAACGTGACTTCTATAAAAAACACGGTGTGACCGTATCTTACGTCGGGCATCCTCTCGCCTACAGCCCTGATCCAGAAGTAACGCGTGAGGAATTTGCAACTCAGTACAAACTTGCCAGCTCAAAACGCTGGATTGCTCTGATGCCGGGCAGCCGCAAAAAGGAAGTTCAGCTCAACTTGCCTGCGATGGTGGAGGCCGCTCGCCTGCTCGGAAGACAATATGAATATGTCTTGCCGCTGGCTTCTACATTGCAACAGGAAAAATATGCTTCGGACTCTCCTTCCCGCTTTTGGAATTGGCTTAGCGTGACGTTGCATTCTGCTGGAGTCAACGTCACGCTTACGGATGACTCCCGGTCCACGGTAAGGCATTCCGCAGCGGCGGTCATCGCCAGCGGAACTGCCACCGTGGAGGCTGCGTTGCTGGGGACCCCTTTTGTTGTTGTCTATCGCCTCTCGCCTTTGACTTGGTTCCTGGGTCGACGTCTGGTGAAGCTGGACACTTTTGCTATGCCCAATCTTGTAGCGGGAAAACGAGTTGTGAAGGAACTCATTCAGCATGACTTTACTCCACAAAATGTGGCGCATGAACTCAAAACCATCATTCCGGAAGGTTCGCGTCGCAGGCAGATGATTCACGATTTGGCGCAAGTCCGAGAGCAGTTGCGAGAATCCGCCACCGCAGAGCAGCCCGCCCAACGCGCCGCGCAAGAAATACTGAGAGCGTTGGGCGGCTTCCTGTAATCTGCTGCTGGGCACTTATTTCGCCAACAGGGTACACGGAATATTGTGGAACCCGCTGAATTGGAAATCAGATCCCACGGCAATCGGCTGATCCGAAACGACCTGTACGCTGGCAGAAACATTAGCTCCGCCCTCCGGCGAATTCTGTGGCGTTTGCCATGTCACGATCAATGTGGCCAACGAATTGACAGAGACCGTGCTGCTTCCTGTCTGGCCAGGATAAGTTGGCCCGCCTGCTCCGGGAATGGCCACGCCTGCCAGGTTGGTCCCGTTTTCGTCAAGAATGTGTACAGCTACATTCGCCGCGGTGGCGCCTCCGTTGAACACATAAAGATCAGCTCTGGTATTGCTGCCTGACAGCGGAAAGCGCGCCGGCGTGCAAACCCATACAAAGGGAGGCCCCGAACTGCCCGCGGGGCCTTGCGGTCCCTGTGGCCCTTGTGGACCCTGCGGCCCTTGCGGCCCCTGAATGTCCCACGACACGAACGTCTCATTGGCATGGCATGCGGCGCTCGAATCCACCAGACGCATCATTCCATTCCCCGGATTCACACAAGCGTTCAAAACTCCTGACGAAGTCGCGCTTACTCGCGGCGCTATCATCATCAAAATCGCAAGCGCAGCCAGCCCCAGGCAAACCATGCCGGCTCGACGCATAAAACCTTGCTTCATACGTTCTCCTTCGAGGCGCAGAACGCCTCAGAAACTGAATTTGAAAAAGCGCCTAACTCTAGTCAGTGGTTAGTCTGTTGTCAATGTGCCGGAAGTTCACAAAACTTAACGTCCGTCAACTAGATGACGCTGCAGGCTGGAGCATCGGTGGTAGAAAAGCATCTTTTCTGTAACAATTTATATCTAAGACAGTTACTGCCAGCAGCTCTGGAGATTTATCAAATGCATACTGCACGACGACCCCTGCGACGTGCTTACCTCTTGCTGGGCCTGATCCTGTGCCTGGCTCTGCCCACAGTCGC
Organism: Candidatus Angelobacter sp.; assembly: GCA_036518395.1. Lineage (GTDB taxonomy): Bacteria > Acidobacteriota > Terriglobia > Terriglobales > Acidobacteriaceae > Angelobacter. The sequence continues at coordinate 13,984 of DATDNH010000073.1, forward strand.
GGCGGAAAGATCACGCGTCAAGGCCGAAGACTATCAGATCGATGTGGAGATTTTCCCGCAGACTCATCAGCTCACCGGCCGTGCGCGCGTCAAGTTCACCGCCACTGCGGACACCAATTTCGGCACTTTTGAGTTGAACAACGGCCTCCGCGTCACCAAAGTCCTGGACGCCAACAATAAACCGCTTTCCGCCGAGCGCATCAGCCAGGACAACGCTGTCCGCGTCGCCTTTCCCAGCGGACTCGCCAAGGGAGCTAGCAGCACACTGACGTTCGATTATGAAGGCAAGCTGGCGACGGCCGACGACAGTCCTGTTGAAGGTTTGAAGCTCGCTCACGTTGGCGAGGACGAAACTTATCTGCTCTATCCCGCACGCTGGTTCCCCATTACCAACTACGGCATCGATCGCTTTACCGCCAGCATCAATGTGACCGCACCAGTCGGCACCATCATTGTCGGCAGCGGATCAGTGCCGGCCACCCATCAGGTTCCGTCGACTAAGACCATTGCAAGTTTCAATTGGACAAAGCCCAGCTTCCCCGCAACCATCGTTGCCGGCCCATTCGTGGAAGCGGCTGCCGGCACAGTAAAGGTTTACGTTCTTGCCAACAAGAAACAATATGCCGCCGCTTACGCTGATACTGCTGCCAAGGAGATGGAGTATTTCTCCAGCATCTACGGCCCGGCCATTACTCCCTATCTTCGCGTAGTCGAACTGCCGGACGACACGGTTCCAGCGTGGTGGGGGCCTGAGATTGCCGCCATTGCGGCCCATAACATCGAAGAGAAAACCAACTATCGTTTGCTTGCGGACACTATCGCTCACCAATGGTGGGGTGTTTCTGTCAGCTCAGCCAGCAAAGATGACTGGTGGCTGGTGGATGGTGGCGCGCGTGATTCCGAGATGCGTTACGTGCAGAATTTTGCCGGACAGCAGGCGTTCGAAGATGCGACGAAAGATATGGCAGTCGGCGCGCTGGCGTATGACACGGTGCCTCTTTCCAGCATCAACAAGCTGGATCCGTTCTCGCCGCAGTTCCAGGCCCTGGTCACAGATAAAGGCGGCATGATTTTCCACATGCTGCGCTGGGTCATTGGCGATGCTGCCTACGATAAATCCATGAAGGAATTCATGTCGGCATTCGGCACCAAGTCTGCAACCGTTGCCGATCTTCAGGGCATCGCGGAAAAGGATTATGGAGAAAAACTGACCGCCTTCTTCTCCCAGTGGGTAGACGGCACCGGCGCTCCAGAATTCAAATTGAAATACACCGTCTTCCGCATCAAAAAAGGATTCCGAATCGGCGGGCAGATTTCCCAGGACCTTGACCTCTTTCGCATGCCTCTGGAGCTCAAGGTTGATACGGACGGCCAGACGGAAATGAAACGCATTGAAGTTGCGGGCACGCAATCCGCGTTTGCTGTTGAAACATTCGGCAAGCCACGGCGGCTCACGCTTGATCCTAACAACTGGGTGCTGAAGAACTCACCTGACTTGCGCGTGCGTGTCGCCATCCGCCGCGGTCAGGAATTAACGCAGCAGGGAAATCTGGCTGAAGCCCTCACTGAATTCAATAAGGCGCTGGAAGTCAACAAGAACAGCTCACTGGCGCACTACCGCATCGCAGAAGTCTTTTATTTGCAGCGTAACTACCAGTCAGCAGCGAATGAGTATCGCGAAGCCATCAACGGCGACAATGATCCCAAGTGGACGGAAGTCTGGAGCCATATCGGCCTGGGCAAGATTTTCGATATCACCGGCCAGCGCGATCGTGCCGTAAACGAATATCGCCAGGCCATCCAGACCCACGATAACACCCAGGGAGCCCAGGACGAGGCCCAGCGCTATTTGTCGACGCCCTACCAGCGCGATTCGAAGAAACAGAATGGTTTGTAAACGTAGAGACGGTGCTCCGCACCATCTCCCGCGCGAAGCGCGGTTCTTTTGCTTTTCCCCAAGCGCCAGCAGCTAGAAGCTAGCAGGCTATTCGTATCGCAGCGCTTCAATCGGATCCAGTCTCGACGCCTTTACCGCCGGCAGCATCCCGCTCACAATCCCCACAAACCCCAGAATCCCGGTTGAAACCAGCAAATTGATGGGCGAGATGATTAGCCGGATATCGCCTGCTTCCGCATTCTTGGCAATCGCGCTATACAGCGTGAGCGAACCTGCTGACCATGAGATCACATAGGCCAGCACAATCCCCAGCAGCCCGCCGGCAAAAGTGATGGCCATGGCCTCTGCCAGAAATTGGAAAAGAATGTGGCGTTTGCGAGCGCCCAAAGCCTTCTCAATTCCAATCTCCCGCGTCCGCTGTGAAACAGATACCAGCATGATATTCATCAGCCCGACGCCCCCAATTCCCAGCGTCAGAGTACCAATAAAGGCCAGCAGAACCTGCAGTCCGAGCGTGATGATCTCAAACGTATTCACCTGCTTCATGGCATTGAATATGAATACTGCGCGGCGGTCCGAAGGATTGAATCCGTGGCCGGCCGCGAGCACGGTGCGAATGTTCTGCTCAATCTTTTCGTACTCCATGCTCTCGTAATCAATCCAGATACCGTTCAGGTACTGCGTATCGGTCAGATCTCCCATTGTGCTGAATGGGACATAAATCATGCGATTGATGTTGTCATCGCCTTCCTGCATCTTTGGGGCCAGTACCCCAATAACTTCAAAGCTCATTCCGTTAATCCGGATGCGTTCGCCCAGCGCATACTCGCCGGAAAAAAGTTTCACTTTCGCATCCGAGCCGATCACAGCTACGCGCGCTCGCTGCATTTCGTCCTGGGGATTGTAGAACCGGCCTTCGTCAAGCTTCAGGGCGCGAATGGAAAGCGCTTGCGAGTTAAATCCGTCGACCGGCATTTGAAAAATGCGATTTTCATGTTGGATATTCCCCTGCAAAAATGCCTCTGGACTCACATGGCGCACCAGCCCGACCTGGCTGGCGATGCGGTCCACATCATCGAGCGTAAAGCGGATCTCCGTTCCTGCCTTCGCTCCGCCGGCCTGCAGAGAAGTCCGGCCCGGGAAGATTCCCATGACCTGCATGCCAAAATTGGAAAAGATGTTATGGATGGCGCGCCCGAATCCTGCGCCATAGGCCATGAGCAGCACCACGGTGGCGATGCCCCAGGCCATGCCCAGCATGGTCAGCGCCGTGCGCCGCCGATTGTGCCGCATCGCCTGATAAGCCTGCCCTAGTAAATCGTGAACCATGCTTCCTAGTCCCTAATCTCTATTCCCTAATCCCTGATCTGCCTATTCTTTGCGTAGAGCTTCCACCGGCGTAAGCATCGCCGCCTTTCTCGCCGGATACAATCCCGCGACAATTCCGGCAAGGGCGAGCGACAGCACCGCCAGGGCCGCCGACATCGGCACCAGCGTTGGCGGATCAAATCCTGGAGGCGATGGCAACTGATGCAACAGTGTCATGAATCCGGCAGCCGCGCCAATTCCAAGCCCCCCGCTCAGCAGCGTGAGAAATGCTCCTTCAAAAAAGAACTGCAAAAGAATGCTGCGATTCGTTGCCCCCAAAGCCTTCATCAATCCAATCTCGCGGGTACGCTCCGTCACTGACACCAGCATGATGTTGATTACGCCAATCGCTCCCAACGCCAGCGTCACCAGCCCCACGCCGCCCAAAAAGAGGTCCATGGCGTTAAAAATTTTCCCGACCATCTCGTGGCTCTCGATGGTGTCCCATTCTTCGAACGCCTCTTTATTGCGATAGTCAAAGCCGTGATTGCGCCCCAGGATCCGGTGTACCTCTTCACGGGCGGCGCTATGCTGCTCGCGGCTGATGGGCTGAAGATTGATGAAAGAGATATCGTCCGGTGTCTGCGCGTTTTTCATCGGGAAAAACACCCGCATGGTGTTAAACGGCACATACACGCGGAAATTGGTGGAGTTGTTTTCATCCCGGCCAACGCTGGCCAGCACGCCCACAATTTCAAACCTCACGCCGTTCAGAAGAATGGTGCTGCCGACGGCCGGACGCCCGGGAAAAAGATTGCGCGTCATCTGCCAGCCCAGCACGGCAATGTTCCGCCGCTGCTGGTCATCCAGATCATTGAGCCAGCGTCCCTGCCCCATCGGCAGGTAACGAATTTCGTTGAAGTTCGCATTCACGCCGATGACCTGGCCGTTGCTGGTGGCAAAATCGCTCTGCGCGCGGATGTCTCCGCGGTTCAGCACCGGTGAAACATTCTTCACCAGCTTGGCCTCTTTGCGGATGTCCAGCACGTCCTGATAAGTAAGGAAGTAAGGCTTCATCCCCTGGTGCTGTCCTTCAACCGCAGGCACAGTGCCGGGAAAGATAAAGATGATGTCCTGGCCCATGGTTTCCAGCTGGCGCTTGTTGCCGGAACGAAATCCCTCGCCCAGCCCGACCAGCAACAGGAGTGAACCCACGCCCCAGGCAATGCCGAACATCGTCAGGAATGAGCGCAACTTGTGCGCCCACAGGGCCCGAAGCATCTGGGCAAAAATGTCCAACACCATCCGCATGACTAAACAGGAATACGAACAAACGGGAGGCAAGGTTCCCAGGGATTTAGACTGGCAGCACGTGGAATAGTTACCTCAATGCTGCCAAACAACAAGCTCAAGACGGGCCAATGATTTCTATGGTTTGCCGCCCGGCAGGTCATTGCGCTACGGCATTCCCCAAGTTCACATTAATGAGATTGAAGCGATACTTCCTCAAGAAGTTTCATCAGAGCATGGAGCGTTTGATTAGCCGGAGTGACAATGCCCAATTCCCTGCCGCGCCGGACAACATACCCGTTCAGCGAATCTATTTCGGTGCGCTTCCCGCGCTGAACATCCTGCGCTGTGGAAGAAAAAGCGTCGCGCATCGTCATACCAAGTTTGAGCGCAGATTCCATCAGAGCATCGGCGGAAGGAATTGCTACTCCGTCTGCCCGCGCCACAGCAACAATCTCAGAAATGACTTGCCGCATCACTGCCTGCACCCACTGATTTTGAGACAGCGGGCCATACCTTGCATGACACAGGGCAGAGATCGCGTTGTAGGCACAGTTCATGACCAGCTTGATCCACAGATCGGAACGGATATCTTCTGAAAGCCTGCACGGCACTTCGGCCCGGGAAAACACAGCGGTAACTTTCTTCAGATCATCTGATCGGGAAGTGTCGGCGTGCTGAGGGTCCCAGAGATCGCCAATCGCCAGATTGCCGGCACCTGTGTGTTTCACATGGCCAGGAGCGCTCAATTCAACCGCCACATACACAGCCGCTGCCAAAGCCTCAATTCCGCTCGTTGAGCGTATACGCTCCACATTATCGACACCATTTTGAAGACTGACTACGATAGCCTTCGAAGACAAATGACCAGCAATACTTCGGGCAGCTTCTTCAGTGTCATAGGACTTCACGCAGATCAGGACGATTGCCGAGTCATTCAATGCTGAAATATCGGTTGTAGCGGAAACTCGAATGGTTTCGTGAAAATGAATGCTGTCGAGGACAAGTCCGGATCCATTAATGACTTCAACGTGAGGATTACGTCCAATCAAGGTCACCGGCACGCCAGCCCGGACAAGCATTCCGCCAAAATAGGAACCGACAGCACCGGCGCCAAGAACGGCGACCTTCGGCCACTTCGATTGGTCAACCACTGATTTCATTGCGCCGCGGCATCCAGCGCAGCGTCGGAAGCATTTTTTTCTTTGCCCAACTCACCTTCCCAGCGCGCAATGACTGCCGTAGCCAGGCAGTTGCCGACGACATTGATCATGGTGCGGCCCATGTCCATGATCTGGTCTATCCCGAATAACAGCAATACAGGCCAGGCTGGAAAGTGAAATTGATCAACCGTGCCCATCACGATGACCAAGCTTGCTCTTGGCACTCCGGCTACACCTTTACTGGTGAGCAGGAGTGTGAAGACTATGAACAGTTGCTGGCTGAAACTCAAGTGCATGTTTGCAGCCTGGGCCACAAAGATCGCGGCCAGCGAGATATAAAGACTGGCGCCGTCCAGGTTGAAGCTGTAGCCTGTGGGCATCACGAAAGCCACAATTTGTCTCGGGACGCCGAAGGCCTCCATAGATTCCATGGCACGAGGCAGCGCAGCCTCTGAGCTCGCTGTAGCGAAGCCGATAGAAGCTGGCTCGGCAATAGCCCGAAGTAATCGTCTTATTGGCAGACGCACCATAAGCGCGATTGGCAAGAACACTCCCAGCGCGAGCACAGCGAGCGCGACGTACAAAGTTGCAATCAGCTCCAATAGCCGCTTAATTACGTCGAATCCCATCTTGCCTATGGTGTAAGCAACAGCACCGGCCACCGCGATGGGGGCAAACCACATGACGATGTTGGTGAACTTGAACATCGTCTCGGAGAAACCTTCGAAAAATTCCAGCAGCGGCCGGCGGCGTTTCTCAGAGACCATCGCCAGGGCAATGGCAAAAATAATGCTGAAGATCACCACCTGCAAAACCTGCCCTTCGGCAATGGATTTCGCAATATTCTCAGGAAAAACATTCACAATGAATTCGGTAGCAGTCTGCGGCGGAGCCACGCCTGGCGCCGTTGCACCCGGAGGAGGTTGCACTCCCTCCCCTGCTTTGGAAATGTTGATTGCCGCAAGGCCAATGAACAGGGCGATGGTGGTTACGATTTCAAAATAGATGAGCGCCTTGATGCCCATGCGTCCTACCTGCTTGAGGTTGGAGTGTCCGGCAATGCCCACTACCAGAGTAGAAAAAATCAGCGGGGCGATGATGGTCTTAATCAAACGTAAAAAGATGGTGCTCAGGAACTGCAGATGGGTTGCTGCTTTGGGCCAGTCGGCCCCGATCTCCGCTCCGACGAGAATTCCGACTGCGATCCAGGCCGTGAGCGAACGCCGGAAAAACGCATAAAGGCAGAATGCCAGCAGCGCCACCCAGCGGACGACCAGCAGCGCAGTTGGAGAAATAGAGGTCCCGCCGTAGTGGTTTATTGCCCACAGCACGGCAGCAACTCCCGCCAGTGCGAGAAATACAACAAGAAATCGGATTGCCAAACCGGAATTCTTCAACGCAGCCAGTCCTCCAGCTCAATTGAGCTTTGTGTCTTCTCGTCGCGGTATTTCACAATCACCGGAGTATAAAGCGACAGCCCCCATTCAGCGGCTTTCCCTTTGCTGATTCCACGCGCTCCGGGCACGACCACCGCATTTTCCGGAATAATTAGCGGCTCGCTGACACTGGCGCGGTAGACCTGTTCACGCACGATGTCATAGACAGGTGTCGCGCGTGTTAGAACGACACCCGCGCCAAGCACTGCGCCCTGCCGCACCTGAGTTCCTTCATAGATGCCGCAATTGCCGCCAACAAGCACGTCATCCTCAATGATTACAGGCGAGGCATTGATCGGCTCGAGTACTCCGCCGATCTGCGAAGCCGCGCTCAAATGCACGCGCTTTCCTACCTGAGCACACGAGCCGACCAAAGCATGGGAGTCGATCATTGTGCCTTCATCCACGTATGCTCCGACGTTTACGTACATCGGCGGCATGCAGATCACGCCGGGAGCGATGTAAGCGCCGCTGCGGATGGATGATCCGCCGGGAACGACACGGACTTTATCTTCAACATGGAAATGTCGGGCGGGGTAGGTACTCTTGTCTACGAATGAGAGAGACGCATCGCCCATTTCTTCCAATTCGCCCAGCCGAAAGCCCAGCAGGATGCCCTGCTTCACCCAGGGATTCACCTGCCATCGTCCGCTGTTTTTCTCCGCTGCCCGGATTTTTCCCTGGGTAAGCGCTTCACGAAATTGCTGAAACGTCACTTTTGCTTCGGTCGAAACGTCGCCCGTGGAGTACAGACGTTCGATTTGTGCTTGCAATGGATGCATCCGTTTGCGGAGTATACCTGTGGACAACTTTTGACAGCAAACTTCTTTCTTCTCAGGTAGCGATTTGCGAGCAGCTCGCCCTCTTTGAGAAAGGCGGTGGTTTGCCCGACGAATTTGGTGATTGGGTAGGTTGGTAAATTGGTAATTTAGAAGCAAGCTGCTCTGCGTTCCTCTCAATGAAAAATCCTCTCGAACAACTGCTTGGGACCACGGTGATGCTGGTGGCGCACCCCGACGATGAAGTCATAGCCTTCGGTGCGCTCATGCAGCGAATGAAGAAAGCCATTGTGGTGTTTGCCACCGATGGCGCTCCGCACGATCGCCGTTTCTGGGGAGATTGCGATTCCCGGGAAACTTACGCTGAAATCCGCAGGCAGGAGGCATGGCAGGCGCTGGGGATTGTTGGCGCTCGGCCGATATTCCTGGCCGATCATGTTCCCGGCGGCATCGCTGATCAGGAACTCTTCTGCCGATTGCCGGAAGCAATCCAGGCAATGGAAACGCTTCTCGAGGAGATTGCGCCTGATTGCCTGCTGACGCTGACCTACGAAGGAGGCCATCCAGACCACGATTCGTGCTGCTTCATGGCGTGTCAACTGGGACGCCGGCAGCGACTGCCGGTCTGGGAGAGCCCCTTATATCATCGCAGCGCTGACGGGTCAGCCGCAGTGCAGATGTTTCCCCGCAGGAACGGACAGGAGCTGGAACTTAAGGTCGATGGCGGGCCGTTTCAAAAAAAAGTGGAGATGTTCCATACCTACAAGTCGCAGAAACTGGTTCTGGATGGCTTTCGACCGGAGATTGAGCAGTTCCGTCCAGTAATCGACCACGATTTCACCCGCCCACCAGTGCCCTGGAAGCTGAATTATGAGCTGTGGGAATGGCCCATGACCGGGGAACAGGTGTCCAGCGCGTTTGCATCCTATTTAGGCAGAGCTGCTTCGAAACCTGAGGAAAAGGAGTGAGCAGAGGAATTCGGGCAGTTGGAAAGCCATCCGCCGACCCGATGATTCGATGACCCGATCCGATGAAGATTCTTTATGTCGCTTATCCGTTGCTCACTGTGTCTGAGGACAGTGCCGGCGGCGCGGAGCAGATGTTGTGGACATTGGAGCGCCAGATGGCGACGCGCGGCATGCATACGATCATTGCTGCGTCGGCGGGATCGCGCGTGAGTGGCGAGCTTTTCATTACTGGTGAGCCCTGCTCGGAGCCGGATGGCTTCGACCGCCGAAACCGCGAACATCAGGACAAGATTGTGGAGTTTGTGCGCGCCTGTGAGCACCAGGGTCTCGCGTTCGATCTGGTGCACGATAAATCCGGCAGCTTCTGGCAACGCGCCAGTGAAATGAATGTTCCCGTTGTAGCCACACTGCACCTGCCACGACATTTCTATTCTGCTGAGTTATTCAAAAATGTCCCGGAAAATGTGATCTTCAACTGCGTCTCTGCATCGCAAGCGCGGAGCTTTGCCGATCTGAATCCTACCGTTGTGTCGAATGGAATCTTGTTGGATCGGTTCGAGCCTTATTTTGGTCCACACGCCGGCCTGTTGTGGCTTGGCCGAATCTGTGAAGAAAAAGCTCCGCATCTTGCATTGGATATTGCAGAGCGCGCAAACCAGCCGATCACGCTGGCTGGTCAGGTCTATCCGTTCTCCTACCACCAGCAATACTTTGAAAGAGAAGTCGCGCCCAGACTCGAGCGAATGCAGAATGCAGTTTTCATTCCTGCTCCATCGTCAGAGCAGAAACGCCAGTTGCTGCGTGAATGCAAAGCTGTATTGGTTACGAGCCTGGTTGATGAAACGAGCTCATTGGTAGCCATGGAAGCAGCCGCGAGCGGCGTTCCAGTAATCGCGTTCGGCCGCGGCGCTTTGCCGGAGATTGTGCAAAGCGGAGTGACTGGATTTGTTGTGGATGGAGTTGAAGAAGCTGTTGAAGCTCTGAAGCGAGTTGGGGAAATCCATCCAGCGGATTGCATGAAGCATGCAAGGACGAACTTCAGCAGCACGAAGATGACGGATGACTATGCGCGGCTCTACAAGCAAATGACAGAAAGAGAAGTTAGCAATCTTCTTCCGATGACCCTATGAATGGATCACCTGATTACCTCGCCAATCCCACTTTCTTCACCAGTTCCTGAAAACGTGGATGAGTTCGTAGACCGTCGAACATAGGTTCAACATTAATCCAGGTCAGGCCGTCGGCCCGCTCCTCGTATGCCCTTTCCAGCCAACTGAGTGCTTGTTCCGGGTCGCCTAAACCGGCATGGAGCATTGCGAAATAAGTGGCCGGGACGTAGCGCTTCCTGGAATGGGCGGAGAAGGCCGCAACGAGCTTCTGCGTATGTTTAATCTGGCCACTTGTCCCGTAAGCCAGCCCTAAAGCAGCAGCCATTAACGGAGATTCTTCGGCAGACGCCGCCTTGTGTTTCAACTCAGCGATAGCTTCCGCGCCTTTTCCCATTCGAACATAAGCGCGACCGAGGATGAAGTGTGGGACAAAATAGTCGGGATCCAACTCCATGGCCTTTCTGGATTCCTGGGCGGCTCGCTCATAATCCCGGCCCCAGTAATATGCGATGGCGCGCGTAGTATGCACACCCACCAGCCTGTGAGGATCGTTCTGCTGAACTATATCCAGCGTCAGCTCGATTTCATCGAAGGCCTCTTCACGTCGTCCGAGAGCAAGCAGCATCCAGGAATACCAGAGGTGGGCGGTCGCGAGGTCCGGGTTAAGCTCGATTGCCCGGCGGTAACTTGCCTCCGCATCTTTCCAGTTCCAGTGATAGTGATGCAGCACCAGGGCAAGTGCAGCATGAGCCTCCGCCAGCGTATCGTCCAATTCCAAGGCACGCCGGGCAGCCGATTCCGCTTTCGGCATGGCCTGTCGCGGCGGCAATAAATCAAATGGAGCGATCGCCAGCAGCCCATAGGCGCTCGCCAGCCCGGCATGGGAGGGCGCATGCTCCGGGTCCTCGGAGATGGCCGCTTCAAAGCACTCAATACTTTTCTGAATTGTCGTCGGCGTCATACCGTGCAAGTGATATCGCGCCTTCAGATAATTCTCATAGGCAGAAGGTTTGAGCCTGGCGCTTCCCGCCTCCAGGTCCGAGAGGCGCGACTGTTCCGGACGCCTGATTAACACATGAATCTCACGGGCAATAGCCCGGGCAATATCGGCCTGGACGGCCAGAATGTCGCGCAGATCGCGCTCGTAAGTTTCTGCCCATAACTGCGTCTGGGCTTTCAATTCCACAAGCTGGGCCGTGATGCGCACCCGGTCGTTCGCGCGGCGCACTCTTCCCTGAAGGACGTAATCCACGCCCAATTCTGACTTGACCTGTCCCAGGGGCTTATTGGTCGCCTTGTAATGCATGGCGGTGGAGAGGGCAATCACGCCCAGGCGAGCGGGTTGAAGCCGGGTGAGTTGCGTGATCATCTCTTCAGTCAGGCCGTCACTGAAATAGTCCTGCTCGGGATCGGCGTTGAGGTTGCCGAAGGGAAGCACCGCCAGCTTGATTTTTTCATCTTTTGCAGACGCGCCGCCGATAGCTTCAGGCGCTTCCTGCTGCCGCGTGGTGAACCAGGCATCGAGTTCGCCCTTGTAGGCGTAGACGGAGCCCAGCTTGTCGTGCTGGTGACGATAAACCGGCAGACGTTCTTTCTTCTCCCAACGCTGCACCGTGCGCACATCGCGGCGCAGGTACGACGCAATTTCTTTCCAGGAATCCAGGCGGTCAGCCGAGCTCCGGGGTGTGCCGGCGTTCGAAGCCATGGGCCAGAGTATACGACATTCAGCGGCACGACTATCTCGCCGTGACTTGTCGCTTGTAAGGCTATGTCAGGTACGACTAATTTGGATCCAACGAAAGACATCGGTGATGCAATAACGACGAAGTCAGGAAGATCGAAGTGGGTTGTGATAGTCGTAACCGGCTGCTGTGCTCGACGGGGTGGACGCAAACCGGCGCCGCCCCGTTGCATGGTTGATTGATCTGAATCGGACGAGGTGAAGGTTAAGAAGTGTTTTCCAGCAAAAAAAACTATGCAAGAAACGTTTTCCCCTGCGATCTGAGAGTGAAACCGAACATAGGGCTTTACTCAGTAGGGGTACGGCGGCGCCATGATGAAAGCACTGGTTGGAGGTGTTTCATGGCGTCGCCGTCGATCAAAGAGCAGAGGAGGTGCCGCAGCAGAGAAAAACTTCCTTGGTTGGTGTTGTAAATCCATATCCCTTAATCCTCTATGCTTACAAGCAAAACGGCTGCGCGTCCTCATCCTCATACAGCGCAGCCGTTCTACTTTCTAAAGGCAATTGGTAACTGGCAATTAGCAAATAGCCTATGCTGAATGCCGTGTTGTTCTTTGTTGCATAAATTCCGCGGAGCGCCGTTCTTTCGGAAGGGAAGTCTTCTCCTGGTAAGGCCAGATGAGAGCGTGTTCCCCCACTCTCATCTGGCGGCTCTCTGGCAGAAGCGATGCGCAGCGGTTGTGCGGAAGGGCACAACCGCTGTTTTTTATTGTTGATTTGTGATCTGCTCAGGGATTAGCGACGTCCGTCGTGAGTCTCTTGGGTTTGCTGTTCTGATGACCCGATGACCCGATTCTTAATACGTGCGCAGCTGCCTGCATCAATGCAGCTTTCAACTCTTCAATGTGCCTCTCCTCGGTGAGATAGCTGATGACCATCATGCGCATGACCCATCTGTTATTTACAACCGTGGTTGAGATCCAGCGCCGTCCGCTGCTGGTGACCTCCTGCACAATAGATTCCTGGATTTCGCGTATTTGATCCTCTGACGCTCCCGGCAATTTCACCCGCCAGTTCACAATGGGAAGCACCTGTGGCGCTGCCAGCTCAAATTGATCGGAGTTGCGGATCCACTCCGCAAAGTTGTGTGCAAGCTGAAGCTGGCGGTCGATCAGCTCTTCATAAGACTGCCGCCCGTGCACGCGCAAAGTCAGCCAGAGCTTCAGAGAGTTCATGCGGCGCGACCATTGGGTGCTGACCTTGAAGTTATCTAGTCTGGTTGCGCGCTGGTCGCGTGGCATATACGGCGTGCTCACGGCAAATGCGCGTTCCAGAGTCTCCGGATGCGAAGTAAGGATCACGCCGGCGGCAAACGGCATGGCCAGCCACTTGTGAGGATCGATGGTGATGGAGTCGCACAGCTCGATCCCGCGCACCAGGCCGCGATGACGGTCGGAGAAAATCGCTGCCGCTCCATATGCGCCGTCCAGGTGCAGCCACAAATTGTGGCGGTTGCAGATCGCAGCTATCGCAACCAGGTCATCAATGGCGCCGGAACTTGTAGTGCCGGCGGTAGCCACAACACAAAAAGGGCTTAACCCGGCAGTCTTATCCTGTTTGATCTGCTCCTCCAGCTTTTGCAGATCAAGCTGAATGCTCCTGTTCACGGGAATGCGCCGCAGAGCTTTGCGGCCCAGGCCGAGCAGCCCGGCAGACTTATCCAGCGAGTGATGGGACTCGGCGGAGGCGTACAGAACAGGTCGAGCATTGATTGAAGCCAGTCCGTCTTCGATAGCAGAAGGGAAGTGCGCTGCCAGCGCCATGGCCATTCCGCTGAAGTTTGCTTCGTTGCCTCCGCTGGTGAAGGTCCCATCAAATTCTCCCGGCCAGCGCACGCGCTCGCCGATCCAGCGCACAGTCTCTTTCTCGATTTTTGAGGCCAGTTGCGAGCGGGCCATTGTGGCGAGCTGAGGATTCAGCGCGCCAACCACCGCCTCCGCCAACACTGCCATGTAGGTGGGAGCGGGATTCATCAGACCAAAATAGTTGGCGCTGGGAACGTGAAATCCCTGCTCAATCAGCTCCTGTGAGACTTCGTCCAGGACCTTGACTGCGTCCTCACCTAATTCAGGCAGCTTGTTCTTGAGATCGCTGAACGTGCGCTGCTCCAGCGGGAGCTGCACGGGCCGGTCAGGCAAGCTGGAGAAATATTCATTAATGCGATCAATCAACTGATAGCCCAGCTGACGGCGCTGTTCGGGATCAAAGTCAAAGCGCATATTGAGAAAAGCTTGGAGCGCAGCGGACGGGGCCCCCGACGCGAGGCGCTTTTTCGCGTGGCGGGGTGGAGCGGCGCCAGGCGGGGATCACTTGGCCGCCGCTTCGCCCGCTTCCTGCTCCGGTTGCTGATGGGGCCGCAACAGCGGGAACAGAATTACGTCGCGAATCGAGTGCGAATCAGTCAGCAGCATAGTGAGCCGGTCAATGCCGATGCCCTCACCTCCAGTGGGCGGCAGGCCGTACGAAAGCGCACGGATGTAATCATCATCCATTTTGTGCGCCTCTTCATCACCGCGCTCGCGTTCTTTCAGTTGCTGCTCGAAGCGGCGGCGCTGCTCCTCAGGATCATTCAACTCGCTGAAGGCATTGCCGATTTCCAGGCCGCCGACAAAAACTTCAAAACGTTCCACCCAATCCGACTCGTCGCGCTTGTTTTTTGATAATGGCGAGATGGCGACGGGAAAATCGTAAATGATCGTTGGCTGGAAGAGATGCTCCTCGGCGACGGCCTCAAACATCGCGGCAATGGTTTTGCCTGGAGGATCGCTGGGATCGTAAGGCATATGGGGAGAATGGCGCGCGTTGCAACGCCGCACCAGTTGCTCCACGGATTCGTGTGTAGCAAAGTCCGACATTTCGGGCTTCGGTGCAGCAGCCTCCGGCCAGTAGTGAATGATCGCCTCGCGCATAGAAAGGCGTTGCCACTTGCCGAAATCAATTTCCTGACCGTTGTATGTGACCTTGGTTGATCCGCTTACTTCGCGAGCCACTTGCGCCAGCATATCTTCGGTCAGCGTCATCAGGTCATGGTAGTCGGCATAGGCCTGGTAAAACTCCAGCATGGTGAACTCAGGATTGTGCTGTGTCGAGATGCCCTCATTGCGGAAATTGCGGTTGATCTCGTACACGCGCTCCAGGCCGCCTACCACCAGCCGCTTCAGGTACAGCTCCGGCGCGATGCGCAGGTAGAGATCGATGTCCAGGGTGTTGTGATGTGTGGTGAAAGGACGCGCCACCGCGCCGCCGGCAATCGGCTGCATCATGGGCGTTTCCACTTCGATATACCCGCGAGAATCCAGAAAGCGCCGGATGGATTGCACAATCTTGCTGCGCTTGATGAACACTTCGCGCACTTCCTGGTTCATTACCAGGTCAACGTAGCGCTGCCGGTAACGCAGCTCCACGTCTGTCAGACCGTGCCACTTTTCCGGCAATGGAAGAAGGTCCTTGGAGAGAAACGTGATCTCTTCCACGTGGATCGTGAGTTCATTGGTGCGCGTGCGGAATAGGTAACCGCGCACGCCAATATGGTCGCCGAGGTCGAGCAGTTTGTAGAGCGCGAATCCCTTTTCGCCCACGAAATCCAGCTTCACATAAATCTGGAGCCGCTGCCCTCCCTGTTGCAGGTGCGCGAATCCGGCTTTGCCCTGCAGGCGTATGGACATGATTCGCCCAGCGACTTTCACATCGATGCGCGGGTTCTGAAGTTCCTCGCCGGTCTTGTTGCCATGCTCGGCAAGAATTTGCGGAATGGTATGGGTGAACTCGAACTTGTACGGGTACGCGGGCTGGCCCAGCGCTTCGATCTGTTGCAGCTTCTTCCGCCGCTCTTCGTAAATTCTGTCTTCGAATGACACGCGCGTTTCGTCCTGCCGGTGAAACTTCTGATTATAAATGGCAAAACCCACCACGGAGACACGGAGGCGCGGAGACACGGGAAAAGGCCAAATTTACTGTGCATTATTGAAGGCTCAGATTTCAGAAGTCGAATTTCGCCGTCGGTCTTCGATGCATACTAATGAATTTCCCCGTGCCTCCGTGGTAGATTTTAGTTTTTATGCCAGCGAAGAAACGCATTGCGGTAATACCAGGTGACGGCATCGGCAAAGAAGTCATTCCGGCGGCGATGAAAGTTGTCGAGGCCACGGGAGCGCCGGTTGAGTTCACCACGTTTGACTGGTCGGCTGATCGTTACCTGAAAGACGGCACCACCATCCCGCCGGACGGCTTCGCCATGCTGGCGCGTGACTTCGATGCCATTTTCCTGGGCGCGTTGGGCGATCCGCGTGTTCCTTCTAATATTCACGCGAAGGAAATCCTTCTGGGTATGCGTTTCAAAATGGACCTTTATGCCAATGTGCGCCCCGTAAAACTGCTGGATGAATCGCTGTGTCCGCTGAAAGGCGTGAAGCCAGAGCATGTCGATTTCGTGGTGGTGCGGGAGAACACGGAAGGCCCGTATGTGGATGCCGGAGGTGTCCTCAAGCAGGGCACGCCGGACGAGATTGCCACCCAGGAAGATTTCAATACACGCAAAGGCGTCGAGCGGATCATGCGATACGCATTCGAACTCGCGCGCAAACAGGGTCGCAAGAAAGTTTTAATGAGCGACAAGTCCAACGTAATGACTTATGCCGGGGGCTTATGGCAGCGCGTCTTCAAGGAAGTTGCGGCACAGTTTCCGGACATTCAGTCATCACACATGTACGTGGATGCCTTGTGCATGCATATGGTGCGGGATGCCAAACAATTTGATGTCATTGTGACTAACAATATGTTTGGCGACATTATCACTGATCTTGCTGCAGCCCTTCAGGGTGGGCTGGGGATGGCGGCCAGTGGCAACATTCATCCGGGGAAAACCTCGATGTTTGAGCCTGTTCACGGCTCGGCGCCACCATTTGCCGGAAAGAACATTGCCAACCCCATCGGCGCCATCGCAACCGCCGCTATGATGTTGGAACATCTGGGTTTAACTCAGGAGTCTGCAAGCATTAATGGCGCCATTTTGGAAGCCGTAAGGCAGCAGAAAACCACATCAGACATCGGCGGAAAGCTAGGCACAAGGGAAGCGGGGGAATGGATAGCCCAGCAGGTCACATCAACTTAAGATTTGCAACCAATCTTCGCTTTCGGATTGCGAAATTCCCATTCTGAATGCAGATTCATCCCTTTTAACAAAAAAATTTCGCCATTTAATATTTTTTTCGCAACACAGCACAAGATTCTGTGTTACATTCGTTCATGCGTAGGAGAACGCCGTCAAGAATGACATACAAATCGCAAATCCCGTTGCGTAGGTTATCAGGGCCAATAGTCGGCCTCGATAGCTCCTGGGCGTTCACGTATTTTAAGCGCTAA
>DATDNH010000074.1:0-13006 GCA_036518395.1 Candidatus Angelobacter sp.
GCAGCTCGCGCGGCGTGGCCATCACGTCAGTGAACAAATAAACCAGCATGGTAGCCAGATTGGGATGGATCATGCCCGCGCCCTTGGCCACGCCCGCGATTGTCGCGGTGTCTTTTTTGTATTTGAGTTCTTCAACCGCAATCTTCATCCGCGTATCCGTTGTCATGATGGCAGTGGCGAAGGCAGCCAGAGATTCAGGTTCATCATTCGCAGATGAAACCAGCGCAGGAAGAGCTGCGCTGATTTTTTCTACCGGCAAGGGCACACCAATAATTCCTGTGGAAGAAGGGAAGACCTGTTGAGGACGGATATTGAGCGCCTGCGCGACTTCGCGGCACGTCTGCTTGGCTGCCTGAATGCCGTGAGCGCCGGTAGCGCAGTTGGCATTTCCCGCATTAATGATCAAAGCGTGAATCTTCCCACGCGAAAGACGGAGATGTTCACGATCAACAACCAGTGGCGCGGCGACAACCTGATTGCGTGTGAACATGGCTGCGGCGGCAGCGCCTTCCGGCGCAAGGGCGAAGGCGAGATCAGGCTTGCCGCTGGCTTTGATGCCGGCGGTAGTGGCGGAAAAGAGGAAGCCTTTGGGAAGTTTCATTTCAGCCGCGAATTAACGCGAATGAACGCGAAAGGAAAAAGACCAATCCACCACGGAGACACGGAGGCACGGAGAAAAACAAAAGTTAGAGAAAGAAGTAATAAATCCGAAATGCAAGTGAGAGATTCCGAGGAAAGCGAGATCTGAGAGGAAAGTGAAGAGCACGCCAGAACACAGAGGCTCGGCTTGAGCCTGCATGGTTCAGAAACTGCAGGGACCGCGAACGCTATTGCTCGGCCTGCGGCCTCAGGAAATGGGGGCGGAGCAGATTCCTTCCTTCTGCTTCGCAAGCTCGCCTCAGGACAAGCTCCAATCCTGCGAGCGCGCTGAAGAAAACGCGCGCCCGCTTTACGGGCACTTCGGAATGACACGTGGTTAGATTGTCGTCGAAATGAACTCACGCGCCGATCCTGACCAACGGCATGGCGACTTGGGAGTCGCGTTTTTCGTGGTTGGGTGGAATTGCTCCGTTGACCATGGCGACTTCGTCGCAGGCGAAGAAGCGCGGGCAGTGGATGCAGTCCTTATAAATCTTGTCGGGCAAATCTTCACGGGCGGCCACGCTGAATCCGACCTGGGAAAAGAACTCTGGAATACGGGTGAACAGGCACACGCAGGTTACGTTGTGCCGGTCAGCTTCTTTGAGCAGAGCTTTAACCAGCAGACGACCAGCCCCCTTTCCTTTGGCGTTTTGATCGACCGCGATAGAGCGAATTTCCGCCAGGTGCAGACCATAAAGATGAAGCGCGCCGCAGCCGATGATGTTTCCATTCTCTTCCGCTACGACAAAATCGCGAATGTTTTCGCACAGCTCGGGAATCTCGCGCGGCAACAGCGTGCCATCAGGATAGTAAGGGGCCATGATGGCGTGGATTCTCTCAACATCAGTGAGGATGGCATTACGCGTATGTACCATGCGCCTCCTCGACTGCCGCCAGTTTCTGGCGAGCTTCGTCCAATGCTTCCTGGACCTGTTTTGGCGCCGTGCCCCCGGGAACATCGTGACACTCGAGCACAGCTTCGAGCGTCAGATGGTCATAAACGTCGGCGGCAAAAGCGGGACTGAATTGCTGAAGTTCTTCCAGCGACAGGTCTTGAAGCTCGCACTCCTTTTCTACGCACTTCTGCACCGCTTGGGCGACGATCTCATGCGCCTGGCGGAACGGAACGCCGCGTGTGACCAGGTAAGTTGCCGCGGCCATGGCATTCATAAAACCGTGCTGGCAGGCCTGTCGCATGCGTTCGCAGTTGAATTGCACCTGCCGCATAAAACCGGCAGCGATTTTCACGCAGGATTTGGCTGTGGATGCCGCTTCGAAAAGCGGTTCCTGCGTCTCCTGCATGTCTTTGTTATAAGCGAGGGAGAGACCTTTTACCGTGGTGAGAAGCGCCACTTGATTGCCAATCACGCGCGCCGCTTTTCCGCGTATCAGCTCCAGCGAATCAGGATTCTGCTTCTGGGGCATGGCGCTGCTGCCGGTCGAGTAGGCTTCCGGCAAACGCACAAAACAGTACTCCTGGGTGGCAAAAAGAATGAACTCTTCCGCCCAACGGCTCAGATGAACGCTCAGTAAGGCAACTGCACTCACAAATTCAATGGCAAAGTCGCGGTCGCTGGTTGCATCGACGCTGTTGGCGGTAGGACGGTCAAATTCCAATTGCCGGCTGGCCAGATCGCGATTGAGCGGCAGAGTTGCTCCAGCGACTGCTCCCGAGCCCAGCGGACACTCGTTGACCCGCTTGCGACAGTCGCTCAACCGTTCCAGATCGCGAAAGAACATGTGGAAGTAAGCCAGCAGCCAGTGTGCGCCCAGCACAGGTTCAGCACGCTGAAGATGGGTGTAAGCAGGCATGGCAGCGCTTTTTAGCTCTGCGGCGCGAGTGAGAAAAACCTCCAGGAGCTCATGAAGAGCAGTTGTTAACTCGTCAATGCTGTCGCGCACGAACAGCCGCAGATCGGTGGCGATCTGCTCATTGCGGCTGCGCCCGCTGTGGAGTTTTTTGCCGGTTTCGCCGATCAGGATGACGAGCTGCTTCTCGACGAAATGGTGGACATCCTCGGCTTCCGGATCATTTAGAAAGTCCGGATCTTCTTTGGCTTTTTTCCCAATCTGGTTCAGTCCATCCAGAACTTCGTCCCATTCTTCAGGAGAGAGGACGCCCGCGGTACCCAGGGCTTCAGCTTGCGCACCGCTGGCGGCCAATTCGTACAGCAGCAGTTTCTGGTCAAAAGGGAATGACCGCTGCCACTGTTCGAAATCGGAATCAAGTGGTTTCCGGAATCTTCCGGACCACATCTTCACTTGGTAACCTCCTGGCGAATACGCGCGCGCGAGCGGGCGGGCAAGCCGAGAATACGGATGAACCCTTCCGCGTCTTTCTGGTTGTAAGCTTCACTCATAGTGAAGGAAGAAAGGTCAGTGCGATAGAGCG
The DNA here is from genome assembly GCA_036518395.1 of Candidatus Angelobacter sp. Taxonomy (GTDB): domain Bacteria; phylum Acidobacteriota; class Terriglobia; order Terriglobales; family Acidobacteriaceae; genus Angelobacter. Next base: position 3,035 of record DATDNH010000074.1, read on the forward strand.
AGAAGTCGGATTCACGTCCGGCAATGGCCACGTTGCCTTTGTAGAGCTTGAGCGTGACTGTGCCGGTGACTTCCTTCTGGGTTTCGGCGACGAAGGCATCCAGCGCTTCGCGCAACGGCGTGAACCACAGGCCGTAATAGACGAGTTCGGCATATTTCAGCGCGACATGCTGTTTGAAGTGCAGGACTTCGCGATCCAGGCAGAGCGCTTCCAGTTCACGATGCGCGGTAAGCAGCAAAGTGCCGCCGGGAGTTTCATAGCAGCCACGCGACTTGATGCCGACAAAACGGTTCTCTACCAGATCAACGCGCCCAATGGCGTTGCGCCCGCCAATTTCATTCAGAAGTTCTACCAGGCCAACGGCGTCAAACTGCTGTCCATCAATAGAGATCGGCGTGCCGGCTTCAAAGCCGATGGTAACGGTTTCTTCTCGATCGGGAGCGTCTTTAGGCGAGCGCGTAAGCTGCCAGGTTGAATCCAGGGGAGAATTGGCGGGATCTTCCAGTTCTCCGCCTTCGTGGCTCAAGTGCCAGATGTTGCGGTCGCGACTGTGAATTTTCTCGCGGCTCGCGGTCACGGGGATGCCATGCTGCTCGGCGTAGTCCAGGCAATCTTCGCGCGACTTCAGTTTCCACTCGCGCCACGGAGCAATCACTTTCAACTCCGGAGCCAACGCCTGAAACGCGTGCTCAAAGCGTACCTGGTCGTTGCCTTTGCCGGTGCAGCCATGGGCCAGAGCGGTTGCGCCTTCTTTCAAAGCAACTTCCACCTGATGTTTGGCAATCACCGGCCGCGCCAGCGATGTGCCCAGAAGATATTTGTGCTCGTACACCGCGCCCGCGCGCAGGGCAGGGAAGACGTAATCACTGAGAAATTCTTTGCGCAGGTCTACGACGCTGACCTTGGCAGCGCCGGTTTTATGGGCTTTCTCCACCACCTGATCGATGTCATCACCCTGGCCCACATCTGCGATCATGGCAAGCACGTCGCAGTCATAATTTTCCTTCAGCCAGGGAATGATGATGGATGTGTCCAATCCTCCGGAATAAGCGAGGACTACTTTCTCACGCATGATTGCTCCTTGAAGGCGGCCGACGAGAATCGCTGCCCAGTAATGAAAACAAGATGGCTTTTTGCACGTGCAGGCGGTTTTCCGCCTGGTCAAAGGCGACGGAACGCTCCGAATCCATTACGGCGGCCGTAACTTCCTGGCCGCGATGTGCAGGCAGACAGTGCATGAAGATGGCCTCCGGCGAAGCGTGTGCCATGAGGTCTTCATTGACCTGATAAGGCGCGAAGATTTTTGCGCGCTCGGCGGCTTCGTCTTCCTGTCCCATGCTGGCCCAGACATCGGTGTAAACAGCGTCAGCGCCAGCCACAGCCTGATTCGGATCTTCCACGATCTCAATTTGGGCGCCGGTTTTGGTTGCGATGGCCTGAGCGGCGGCGGTAATTTCCGAATCTGGACGATAGTCGCAAGGAGTAGCAAGAGAGAGTTTGCTGCCTACACTAGAGGCAGCGAGCATGAGCGAATGGGCCACATTGTTGCCGTCGCCCACGTAAGCAAGATGCACCTCGCGCAGGTCACCGAATTTTTCCTGCAAAGTGAAGAAATCGGCAAACGCCTGGCAGGGATGCTCGACATCGCTCAGGGCGTTGATCACTGGAATGCAGGCATGCCGCGCCATTTCCACGATTGTCTGGTGCTCGAAGGTGCGCAGCACCACGCCATTCACCCAGCGTTCCACGTTGTGGGCCACATCGCAGAGGGGCTCACGCTGTCCGAGGCGGCAGTGAGTCTGGTCAATGAAGAATGCGGCGCCGCCCATGCTGGCCATGCCGGCTTCAAAGGTCAGGCGCGTGCGCAAGGAAGCTTTCTCAAAAAACAGCACAAGCTGCTTGCCGGTGAGCGCGTCACGAAAATCCGCAGGCTTCTTTTTTATGGTGCGGGTGAGTTGAAACAGCCATTTGATTTCGTCGGGAGAAAAATCCCGGACAGAGATCAGGTCTCGACAGACAAGTGGCTGTGGCGCGGGAGTTTTCTGCGTCCCCTGAGTGTAACTTCGTGCTTGTATCATTTCGGCCCTCGTTCTGCGAACGCAGCCGAGGGCGGCTGCGCTCCACTCTTATTTTTTTGCGGCTGTGCTCCAACTTTTAGAAGTTCATTCAATTGCCGTATGGCGACATCAATATGTTGTTTTGTAATCAAATAAGGTGGCAGGAAGCGCACCACGGTCTCGTCCGTGCGATTCAGGATCACGCCGCGGTCCAGCATTTGTTTCACCACGGCCTTGGCCAGATCGGCGGTTTGCATCTCCATGCCAACCATCAGACCGAAGCCCCGGACTTCCTGAATGCCTTCATGCTCCTGCTGCAGGTTCTTCAACTGTTGCAGCAGGTAATCGCCGGTTTTCTGAATATGGCCCAGCAGTTTTTGCTTCTGCAGAATGTTGAGCAACTGCAAGGCCACGGCGCAGGCCAGCGGGCCTCCGCCGAACGTTGTGCCGTGCATTCCGGGATGAATGCATTGCGAAACTCTTTCACTGGCCAGCAGCGCGCCCAGAGGCAAGCCGCCGGCAATCGGTTTGGCGATGGTCACCAGATCGGGCTGGATACCGTAATGCTGGTAAGCAAACCAGCGTCCGGTCCGTCCAAGCCCGCTCTGGATCTCATCCGCAATCAGCAGCGCATTATGTTTCTGCGCCAGCCGATGCGCCGCCTCCGCGAACTCCTTGCTTACGGGGCGGATTCCCCCTTCTCCTTGAAGGAACTCAAAGCCGATGGCGCAAACCGTGTCGTCAAAGTTGCGCTCCAGATCGGCAATATCGTTGAATTTCACAAACTGCACGCCGGGAACGCCGGGAGCAAACGGCGCGCGATATTTTTCTTTGTGCGTGGTGGCAAGCGCGCCAAACGTCCGGCCATGGAAAGCATGCTCCAGGGCTAGAATGCGCCACTTGGGCTCGCTGCCGTTCTTGCAGTTTTCGCGGGCATAGGCGCGCGCTAATTTCAGCGCGCCTTCCCACGCTTCCGTGCCGCTGTTGGTGAAGAACGCGCGGTCCATACCGGAAATTTTCGTGAGCGCCGCTGCCAGCCGCGCCTGATACTCGTGATAAAAAAGGTTGGAGGTGTGAATCAGCAGCCGTGACTGGCGCGCGATCGTCTTCGTCAGCACCGGATGCGCATATCCCAGCGCATTCACGCCGATGCCGCTGAGCAGATCGAGGTAGCGGCGTCCTTTATCGTCGTAGACGTAGACTCCACGTCCCCGGCGCAGCAGCACGGGATAACGCTCATAGGTGGAGAGCAGCATTTGCGATTCGAGTTTCTTCACCTGCTCAAGATTCACGCGACCAGGACCTCCGTTCCAGATTCGATTTTGCTGAAGTAAAACTGCGGGAGTACTTCGACCTCGCTCGCCGGGAGAATGCGCACACGATTCACGCCACGCATGAGCGCGTGCCTGCAAGCTTCCAATTTGGGAAGCATGCCGCCAAAGATTACTGATTTCTGCGTCAGCTCAGTGGCCTGACTCAGATTCAGCCAGCGGATCACCAGCCCGTCGGCATCTTTCACCCCGGCAACGTCGGTAAGAAAGATGAGCGCATGCGCGTGGCATGCCACGGCGCATGCGGCCGCCATCTGGTCGGCATTGATGTTGTAGTACTGTCCGTCACCGCCGAGCGCCACGCTGGAAATCACAGGAATGGAATGCTGCTCCCAGATGGTGTTGATCCAACTGGGATCGACAGCAGAAATTTCGCCGACAAATCCAAGATCGTGGCCATTGGCTGCTTTCTTGCGCGCGCGGAAGGCCTGGCCATCGCCGCCGCACATGCCAATTGCGGGCTGGCCAACACCAGCCAGGGCTGCAACCAATTTTTTGTTCATGTGCCCGGCCAGCACCATCACGGCGAAGTCGCGGGTTTCAGCATCGGTGACACGCAGGCCATCAACAAATTCGCTGGTCTTGCCGACTTGAGTGAGCATGCGCGTGAGCGCAGTACCGCCGCCGTGTACCACGGCAACCTGATGGTCCGCAGACAATTGCTTGATGGCCAGCGCCGCGCGGTGCAGCAGAGAGGCATCTTCCAGCGTGGTGCCGCCGAGTTTTACGACAATTTTCACTTCAGCCCCTCCTCCTCACTCCATCCAAACATCACGTTCATGTTCTGCACTGCCTGACCGGCCGCGCCCTTCATCAGGTTGTCGAGACAGGAAACCATGACCATGCGTTTGCCGTCGTCTGCCAGTGTGAACCCGATATCGCAGTAGTTCGTGTGCAGGGAATACTGGATTTGCGGCAGCTTGCCGGGCGGAAAGATACGCACCCAAGGCGATCCGGCGTAGAAGTCGCGCAGGCATTTGTGAATTTTCTGCGGCTGCGTGGCGGACTTCAGGCGCACGTAAATGGTGGAGAGAATCCCGCGCGGAATGGGCAACAGGTGTGGAGTGAACACCAATTGCTCGGGCGCAAGGCCAAGCTGCTCCAGGATTTCTCCTGTGTGACGATGGCAAAAAACCGAATAAGCAGAGAAATTTTCCGCTACTTCAACAAAATGAGTTTTCTGCGTCGGCTGTTTGCCGGCGCCGGAAACTCCTGACTTGGAATCACAGATCGCGCCGTAAGAAAGATCAATGAGACCGCCACGAACCAGCGGCGCCAGCGGCAGAATCACCGAGGTGGCGTAGCAGCCGGCGTTGGCGACCAGCGCAGCTTGTTTCAGCTTGTCGCGATGGAGCTCCGGGATTCCATAAACAGCCCGCGCAGTCAGCTCATCGGCAAGTTCGGTATCGACATCGTGAAATTCGTAGATGGCGCGGTAAGCAGGCGTAGCTAACCGCCATGCTCCGCTCAAATCCACTACATGGACTCCGCGGCGAACCGCTTCCGGCACCCACTCGCGCGAAAACTCATGCGGCGTGGCGAGAAAAAGCACATCAACATTCTTTTTATTCAGCGTGTCCCAACTGAATGCTTCCAGGGGAAAGCCGCCATTGCCGCTGATGTGGGGATAGACGTCATCCAGACGCGCAGGAACGCCAGTATCGCCATCGCGCCTGAAGAGCACAGGCTTTTTAGCCATGGGATGATGCATGAGCAGGCGCGCCAATTCAAAGCCGGCATAGCCGGTGGCGCCAATCACCGCAGGTTGGATTTTCGATTGCATCAGGCGCGCATGGCCTCCAGCTTTTCCTGGAGCAGCTGGGCCCGCTTGTTGTTTCCGGTGATGATCAGCAGAGTGTCGTCACCGGCCACGGTGCCGACTACTTCGTCGAAGGCTTCAGCATCAATGCCGACTGCGACAGGCTGCGCGCTCCCGGGAATGGTTTTGACGACCAGCAGATTCTGGGCGCGGCGCACCTCGCGCACAAACTCGCGCACCAGACGCGACACAGCGGGAACCGGATCAGAGGCGTCCCCGTTGGGCAGCACATAGCCGTCCGACGTCTTGACCAGGCGCAGGTCGTGCAAGTCGCGCGAAAGCGTGGCTTGAGTGACGTGAAAGCCACGCCGCGCCAGCAGCCTGACCAACTCCTGCTGGTTCGGCAGAGGCCCGTCGTGCGCGAGTTCAACGATCGATTGCTGCCGTGCCAGTTTCGTCATACGAATATTTATGCAGTCCTATGTATAAATATTCATAGATGATGCAGGGGTGTGTCAAGAAAAATCGAGAGACAAACCGCTCACCACGGAGGCGTGGAGTAGCGGAGAAAAGCAAGATCTTCAACGCAGAGGAACAGAGGGAACAGAGGGAAAGAACGAGGAAAGACAAGCTAAGAGGGAAAACCAAAGTCACAACCAAACCCAACTGCGAGGAAGATCGGGAGAAAGGAACAGAGGAAATTCAAAAGCAAAACCATTTAGCCGCGAATTCACGAATGAACGCGAATTTGCGAAAGCAGAAAAAGCCACAACTCACCACGGAGACACTGAGTCACGGAGAAGAACTGAAAAAGGAAGATCAAAATCAAAAGCTTGAATTAACGGGAATTCAAACGAGAGGAAGAAAGCGACCGGAGGGCACTCGGGAGAACAGGAGTGCGAAAGAGAATTTTATTTCGAAGCTTCGTGGCTATAGGGTTCCCTCTCCCGCCCGTTCCAGAGATCTACTCTGGCCGCAGCCTGGCACAGGGTAACGGGCGGGATCGGGATAAACTCAAAAAGCTATTTCAGCGCCCCGCTCATAAACGCCGAAATATCTTTCTTCAGTTCGGCCAGGGATTCGTCGCGGATGTACATCATGTGACCGGCGGGATAGTAACCCAGGCTGATGCTCTGATGCTCTTTGGCATCCAGTCCCATGTGATTGAGTGTGTACTGCGTGGCGAAATATGGAGTTGCAAGATCATAGAAGCCTGAGCCGACAAACAGCTTCATAAAAGGATTGCGCTCAAAGGCATCGCGCAGGGCCTGTGCGGTATCAGGAAAACCGCTGCGCGCCGAACCCCAGTTCCAATCCATAAATCCAAAGCCGCCGCCCAGGATGTAGTACTCGAGATCAGACTTGTAGCCGAGTTCGGTGCGCACATACTGGTTGAACATTGCAGTGTATGGCGGCCGGATGGCGCTCATGCTGGGATCATAGCTCGGAGTCTCAGAGAGCAATGAGCGATCAGTGCCGGTGAAACGGCTATCCAAACGGCCAACAGTCTCTTTGCGGTCGCGCAGCAGCTCTTTGGTGAAATGCGGTTCGTCGACGCGCAGATTTGCCAGATCCAGGTAGCTCTTACTTAGTCCGGTATAGCGCGACAGGCGCTCAATCGCGGCATTGCGCTCTTCCGGAGTCAGACGGTCACCCTTGGCGAGAGCTTCGGCATATCCGGTCGCGGCCCACTGCTCCACTTCGTTGCGCAGTTTTTGAAAATCCTGCTGCAGGTCCGGGCTGAGTTTCTTGTGATACCACGCCGTAGTGGCAAAAGATGGGAGATAAAGAATGTAGGGAAGATCGTTTCCGGGGGTGAACTCCAGCGTTTCAAAGTTTAACACCGTGGAGATCAGCATGACGCCGTTAAACGCGATGCCGTGTTCCACCAGGTAGCCGGAGAGTCCGGCAGCGCGCGTGGTGCCGTAGCTTTCGCCAACAATAAACAGCGGCGACGACCAGCGCTCATACTTTCCCAGATAGAGCCGGATGAACTCGCCTACAGATTCAATGTCCTCACGCACACCCAGGAATTTTTTCTTGAGATCGTTCTTGATGGCGCGGCTGTAGCCGGTGCCGACGGGATCGATGAAAACCAGGTCAGTCTGATCGAGCCAGGTGTATTCGTTATCAACAAGCTGGTAAGGCGGCGCGGGCATCATGCCTTCCGCCTGCATTTTCACGCGCTTTGGCCCAATGGCGCCGAGGTGAAGCCAGACCGACGCCGATCCCGGGCCGCCGTTGAACGAGAACGTGAGTGGGCGTCGTTCATTCTGGCCCTCGAGCGTGTAAGCGATGAAAAACATGTTGGCTTCAAGTTCGCCGTCAGTGTTGTGGATGGGCATCATGCCTGCAGTGGCGGTGTAGCGAAGCGTCTTGCCACCAACGTGAATTTCGTGGTGCGTGACCACCGGCGGCGGCTCTGGTGATTCCTTCTTTGGCTCAGCGGCCGGCGGCCTGGCAGGTTGACCAGCGGACGGGGCAGCAGACGGCTGCTCGGCTGGGCGTTGGGAACGCCGCTCCTGCGAAACAGCGGATACGAGAGTGAAACAGAGCAAAAGAAGCACTAGCACTGAATGGCGCAGCGTCATCGGAGGCACCCCACGAGATGTGAAATGAAAACAGTGAGTGTAGCTGGGACAGCAAGCAATTAGCAATTGGCAGTTGGCAAAAATTCACAATGATGGAGTTGATCTACACAGTGTGGCGGGGCGCAACCACATTAGCCGCAGATCCACGGCGCGCCGGGACAGGTTTCGCAGATTTACTCAGATCAAAACCCGTTGAGCCGCGAATGAACGCGAAGAAACGCGAATTAGAAAGGCTAAAAAATCAACTCCAAAGGTTTCAACTGCAAAGGCGCAAAGAGCGCAAAGCGAGCGAAAAAACAAAAGTTGGCGAAAAAAGAAACCAGCGAATCAACGCGAATTCCGCAACAAGGCTGAAGAGGCGGGATGAAAATCTGTTGAGGGAAACAAGAATTTCAATACTGTACTACCAATCCACTTGATTTATTTCTTTGGCTGGCTGCTGCGTACGGGCGCTGGGGGCGCAGAGGTTCCTTGTCGGGTGGCGACCCAGACAATTAGCAGAAAACCGAGAGCGAGAACGATCATCAGCAGTACGACAAACCTGCCGGATTCCCGCTTTGTCTGAGGATCTCTGTCTGGCACAGATGATTAGATGCTCGATTCAGTGACTGCACTTCGGGACCGAGAACGAGCACCGCTTACGAAATCATTTGGAGACCGCCTGGCTTTTATGCAGCTTGCTCTCCGCCAGTCTCCTGGCCATTTCGAGCGCATCCGCGGCCTTTACCTTCACGTCCGGCTCCACGCCAGTGCCTTCCCAATCTGTTTTGGAAATGGGATTGATTGGCTTTGCCTCAGGAACAAAGATTCTGAAGTGATCATCAATTCGATGCGCATCCGTCATGTGGGCGCCACCGCGCGTGGTCTCGCCTACCAGCGTGGCGCGTTTCAGCATCTTCAGGTCGTAGCAAAACTCCTCTGCGCCGGAAAAAGTTGAGGCTGAAGTCAACACGTAGGCAAGCTTGTCGGCCAGCTTGTTGCCGGGAATCGGTTCCCGCGTCCAGGACTGCTGCGTCGAATTTTCGGCGCGATTGTAAATATCATTCAGGTGCGTGGGATGGTCGAAGAGATAGGTGGCCATCAGCGCCACCATCTTTGGATCACCGCCACGGTTATCGCGCAGGTCGAAGATGATCGCGTCCACGTTGTTTAACTTCGCCATCGCAGCGGCCGCGCTGGCCTGGCAGATGGAAGGATCAGGAAAGGAATTCAGCTTCAGATAGCCGATGTTGTGAGGGAGAATTCTTACTATTTCGAAGGTGCAGTTGGACTTCTTCATGTCCTCCCGAAACTGAGCAATGATTTCGGACGGTGGTCCTGGGGGTCCCTCAGGGATTTTGTTTCGGCTGTACTCCATGGCGAGGTGTCTATCGTGGCTTACATTCTTCATCTGTCTGGTTAACAGATCGGCCAGAAACTCGCCATTTGTCGCTGCGTCATCATCGCCGTTCTTTTCGTGTGCAAGGAGGGCATCCGCCATCTTCTGGGCGACGTCGGCGTCAGTGTAATACTGGTTCAGGATCTTGATCGCCGCGTCAATGATGGGGTGGCGCGTTGCAGCGTTCAGAGTTACCTCTTGAGTTCTCGCATCTGCAGGGTTTCCGGCTCTGGATTGTGGAGCTTGCGACTGGCTGACTAAAGCTGAGAATGTGACGAGGGCTATCAACCCGAAGAGGTGTCTTGCGTTGTGGATCTTCATCATAAAGTGCGATTAGAGGGTTTCCAGTGTGATGTGTCCCACGATATGGCAGATAACTGCAACCCATTCCGCGCTTCGCGCGGGAGACGTTGCAGTGCAACGTCTCTACGTTTAGATTCTTCACCTTTCATGATCACCGGGCGGACCACAGCAACTGTGGAACTGCTCTAGAACCTATCCCGCGAGCACGCCAACCTCGCGCAGAACACGTTCGGCCTCTAAGGGCCCGTTCACCTGAAAAGCATTGATCCCGACCCTGTTCGCCGCATCAACGTTTAAGCGGCTGTCATCCATGAAAAGAACTTCGGTAGCATTGCATCCGAGGGTAGCCAGCACGTGCTCAAAGGCTTCCTGGTCGGGTTTGATTTTGCCCGTGAGATGCGATGCAAAGTGATGATCAAACGCTTCGCACAGGTCAGTGCGGCACAAGAGATTTGGCCAGTGCAGTGAATTGGTGTTGCAGAGTGTCGCGCGGACGTACTTTTGAGGAACACGACGTACCAATTCTACGGCACCCGGCAATATTTTCTGACCC
>DATDNH010000075.1:0-17383 GCA_036518395.1 Candidatus Angelobacter sp.
CCATGGTGACGCCGGCAGAGGGCCCATCTTTCGGAATTGCTCCAGCCGGTACGTGAATATGGATATCGTGATCCTTGAAGAAATCGTCTGAGATACCAAGCTTGACAGCATTGGAGCGCACCCAGGTTAAGGCCGCCTGCATGGACTCCTGCATCACCTGGCCGAGCTGTCCGGTCATGGTAAAGCCGCCTTTGCCTTTCATCTTGTTGGCTTCAACAAAGAGCACGTCGCCACCTGCGGGCGTCCAGGCCAACCCTACTGCCACACCGGCACGTTTTGTGCGCTCGGCGATCTCCGTATCGATGCGGACTTTGATTCCACCCAGGAATTCCTGAATGATCTCCGGCGTCACGAGCAACGGATCGGTTTTGCCTTCAGCCAGCCGCCGCGCCTGCTTGCGGCAGAGAGTTCCGATGTTCCGCTCGAGGTTACGGACTCCGGCTTCGCGCGTGTAATGCCGCACAATAAACCTGACCGAATCCTCAGGAAGTTCGATCTGCTCAGGCTTCAGACCATTCTCTTCGATTTGCCGGGGAATCAGATACTGCCGGGCTATATGAGCTTTGTCATCTTCCGTGTAGCCCTGCAGCTCGATGATTTCCATGCGGTCCCGCAACGGTTCCGGAATCGTGTCCAGCATATTGGCGGTGCAGATGAATAGGACCTTGGACAAGTCAAATGGTACGTCCAGGTAATTATCGCGGAAAGTGAAGTTCTGTTCCGGATCCAGCGTCTCCAGCAATGCTGAAGAAGGATCGCCGCGGAAATCGCGGCCGAGCTTGTCTACCTCGTCCAGCACGAAAACCGGATCGTTGGTTTCCGCGCGGCGGATGCCCTGAATGATCTGTCCGGGCAGCGCTCCGATGTACGTGCGGCGATGACCGCGGATTTCGGCTTCGTCGTGCACGCCGCCCAGCGAGAGGCGGACCAACTTGCGCTCCAGCGCCCGCGCGATCGAGCGTCCGAGTGAGGTCTTGCCCACGCCCGGAGGGCCAACAAAGCAGAGAATGGGTCCTTTCATTGTCGGCTTCAACCGCCGCACCGAAAGGTAATCCAGAATGCGATCTTTGACCTTGCGCAGGTCATAGTGATCGGCTTCCAGAATCCCATGGGCTTTATTGATGTCCACTTCCACACCGCTGGACTTGCTCCAGGGCAATACCCCAAGCCATTCAATGTAGTTGCGAGTCACGGAATAGTCCGCTGCCATGGGAGACATGCGCGCCAGACGGCCCAGTTCTTTCAAAGCTTCTTTCTTCACGTCCTCCGGCATGCCTGCGGCCTCAATCTTCTGCCGCAGTTCTTCCACATCACGCTGGGCTTCATCCTGCTCGCCCAGTTCTTTCTGGATGGCTTTCATCTGCTCGCGTAGGTAATACTCGCGCTGCGACTGCTGCACCTGGTCCTGAACTTCCGTCTGGATCTTGTTGCGCAGTTGCTGCACTTCCAGTTCTTTGGCCAGATGCCGGTTGATGGCGAGCAGCCGGCGATGCACGTCGGAAGTTTCCAGAATCTCCTGCTTATCCTTGGTTGAAAGAAATGGCAGCGAGGAAGCAACAAAATCCACCAGCCGCCCCGGTTCTTCGATGTTGATAGCTACAGTTTGCAGTTCATCGGAAAGGGTCGGTGAGCCAGCCACAATCTGCTGAAACAAAGTCAGCACATTGCGTTGCAAAGCTTCCAGCTCGGGCGAGGTGTCCGGCTCGCGATCTTCAATCATGTCTACGTTCGCCCGCAAAAACGGCGTGAGCTGGGTAAATTCCTGAACCTTGGCGCGAGAGAGCCCCTCAGTAAAGACAAAGAGGCTTTGGTTAGGCATTTTGACGACTTTATGGACGGTCGCTAGAGTACCGATGTTAAAAAGATCGCTCGGCTGAGGTGTGTCTACGCGAGCTTCGCGCTGGGCGACCACCAGAATGGTCTTCTCATCGCCAAGCGAATTAATCAGTTGTATCGAGCTTTCACGCCCCACCGTTAAAGGCAGCACTGCGTGAGGAAATAAGACCGTGTCCCTCACCGGCAACACGGGAACACCCTTTTGGGGTATTTCGACGATTTCCGGCGTCGAGCTTACGGACTCGACCACATTACGGTTTTCAGACGCCATATGAATCCTTGATATAAATACGCTCAGATATTGATGATTTCAATAGCATAAAAGATGCAGTTACGACCCCTAAGTGCCACAACTTTCGGGAGTTGGTGAGTTACCGTTCATCCCTGCCCCGTTGAACCGGGAGGGATTCTATTGCATCAACTCATCCAGCCGCAATTCTTATTTGGCTGTGGGATATATTCCAAGAACCTTCACCACTCCGGCAATTTCCGCCAGGTGATTGAGGGCATTTTCCATGGCCTCGTCGTGCCCGCGGAGCACATCCACATAGAACATGTACTCCCAGGGTCTGCCACGAACAGGACGCGATTCAATCTTGCTCAAATCCAGGTCTCTCAGCGCAAAGACACTCAACGCTTTAAAAAGCGCGCCAGGCAAATTCTTGAGCGAAAAGACGATCGACGTCTTATCGGCGTTTGGCAGTATCTTCTTCTTTTTCTGGACCAGAAAGAAACGAGTAAAGTTCTGCTTTTCGTCCTCAAGGCCAGTCATGAGAACCTGAGCGCCATATTCCTCAGCCGCGCGAGTGCTGGCAATTGCGCCCGTGTCCCCAAGCTTCTCCGTCATTACATGTTTGACGCTGCCGGCAGTGTCATAGAACGACACAGCAGAGATATTCCGATGTTGGCGGAAAAAGTTTCGGCACTGGTCCAGCGCGACAGGATGCGAAAGAACCTGCCGCAGGTCCTTCAGCTTGACTCCAGGAGCAGCAATCAGGTTGTGCTCTATTCGCAGCCTGAGTTCACGCTGGATAAACACAGGACGCTCCAGCAGCAAATCCAGATGCTCACCCACTGGGCCGGCAAGCGTGTTCTCCACTGGGATGACCGCATAGCCAACCCTGCCGGAATCCAGTGCGTCGAACACCTCAATGGACCTGGTGCAGGGCAGCACGTCAGCTTTAGGCACAAGTTCGCTGGCTGCCTGATGGCTGAACGAGCCGCGCTCACCCTGAATAGCAACTTTCATGGGCTATCAGTATAGACATTTGATAGTCGTTCTAAACATTCGATAATAAACATTTGATACGCATGAACAATCTAAATCGCTGAAATTGAATCGCGGAGGATCGATGGAAAATCTGCATAATCCGGAGTCTCTGCGGGCCTGCCGCAGCTCTCGATTCTTGACAACCTCCAGCCTCATCGCACTCGTCAAACTTAATACGAACCAATTACGACACAGGGGTGGGACGTATGCTTTGGACAATATTCGTGATTTTGCTGGTTCTGTGGCTGCTGGGAGTGGTTAGCAGCTACACCATGGGTGGATTTATTCACCTGCTGCTGGTATTGGCTGTGATCGCGCTGATCTTCCAGCTCATTTCCGGCAGAAGGACGGTAGTTTAACAAACTGGAGGGAACTCATGGACAAAGATCGTGTGAAGGGCAAGATGGAAGAAGTCGGCGGCCGTATTGAGCGCCAGACCGGTGAGTGGACTGGTAATCCTAAGACCCAGGCCAAGGGCCTCAAGAAAGAAGTTAAGGGCAAGGCCCGGAATGCCGTCGGTCAGGTTAAAGACGCGGCCCGCGATGCACTGGATCGCAACAAAGACGAACGAGATATCGACGACATGGACCGGGAGAGGGGAGCTGCATAAGCAACTAACTCCAAGGGAAGCAAAAAAGGCGTTCTTCGGAACGCCTTTTTTGTTGAAAGAGCAGCTTCTAGCTGCAATTAACAGCCACTGGCTGCTAGTGGAAAATAAGTCCGCGCTTCGCGCGCGAGACGGTGCTCCCACCCCATCACGCGCAAAACCGACGCGTGAATGGGGACCCCGATTGCTGAGCACCGTCTCTAGATGGTGATAACCAGGTTTCCTGCTTTGTCTACTGAGAATTTGTTTCCTGGCGGGACCACAGTCGTAGCGCTGTATTCGGTGATCACTGCTGGCCCGTGATAGCGCTTTCCTGATTTCAGTGAATCTCTGGGAATAATTGGCGTTCGATGTTTTTTCCCGGAAAACCAGACTGGAGCTGATGCTTCCTTAAGCTTTCCTGCTGCTCCTTCGATCTTCAGATCGTCCAGTTTCTCGGGAGACGCGACCCTTCCGCGCAGACGTACGGTTACAATCTCCACTTCACGCTCTGGACTGCTGTAACCGTAACGACGGTTGTGCTCGCTATGAAAGCGTGAGATCAGGTCAGATGCAAACGGCAGATTGAGCTCATATCCTTGTCCCCGATAGCGAAGATCGCAGCTCCTCTCGAAAACTGCTTTGCCTTTCCAGCCTTCTTTATTGAGTTCGGCGCTCACCTCGTGCTGCAATTCGGCATAGAGCCCGTCCAGTTGCTTTCGCGGGAGCTCGCGAACGCGAAGCAGCACGGTGCGGGAATGATCTTTCACGACGTCGCTGATAAGAATGCCTAAAGCGGAAAGAGCGCCCGGATAAGCAGGGACGATGACCGTGGGAATGCGCAGGGCCGCAGCCAGCTCACAGGCGTGCATCGCGCCCGCGCCGCCAAAGGCAACCAGGGCAAAGCTGCGCGGATCATAACCGCGTTCAATTGAGACCACGCGAATGGCCTTTTCCATGTTGGCGTTCACCACGCGGACCACTCCGGCAGCAAATTCCTCCACGTCCATACGGCTCGAATTTTTTTTCAACCACTGCCTGACGATTTCATGGGTACGCAGCAGATCGAGCTTGAACTCTCCGCCGAGAAACTGGTCTGCAGGCAAACGGCCCAAAAGCAGATTGGCATCTGTAACCGTGGGAAGCTCGCCTCGGCCATAACAAACAGGACCAGGATCGGCTCCGGCGGATTCCGGTCCGACGCGCAGCGCGCCTCCAGCATCAAAGCGCGCCAGCGATCCCCCACCGGCACCGACAGTATGAATATCCAGAATGGGAACGCGAACCGGCAAACCGGCGACCTCGGCTTCGTTAGTGGTAGAAGCTATTTTCTCCACCAGCGCGACGTCGGTTGAGGTGCCGCCCATATCAAAGCTGATGATGTTTTCGAATCCGCTGCGCCGGGCCAGCGCAGATGCTCCCACCACTCCGCCTGCCGGACCGGACAAAACAGTCCTCACCGGCTGCGCCGCCGCTGTTTCCAAGGCGGTAATCCCACCGCTCGACTGCATCACAAAGATCCGCGCCCGTTGCGCCGTGCTGCTTTGCAGCTTCTCCAGATACCGCTGCATGATGGGCTGCAAATAGGCATTCACCAGCACAGTGCTTGCCCGCTCATATTCTCTGAATTCAGGAAGGATTTTGTGGGACAGTGACAACGGCAGTTCGAGCTCTCTCAACGCCTGGCCTATGGCTTGCTCATTGACGGGATTAGCGAAGGAAAACAGCAGTGAAATGGCGATGGCCTCCGGCTTCTGGGCAGCAATCCTGAGTCGCAAATCATTCAGGGCCGTCTGTTCCGGTGCTCGCAGGACTTCGCCATCGGATGAGGTCCGCTCATTCACGCCGAAACGCATGTCAGCAGAGGCCAGCGGCGGATCTTTCTCAAAGAAGAAATCGTACAGCTTGGGCCGGTGCTGCCGTCCAATTTCAATCGAGTCTTCGAATCCTGCGGTGGTAACGAAGGCCACCCGGGCCCCCTTGCGCTGAAGCAGAGTGTTGGTTCCGACCGTGGTGCCGTGCAGGATGACGAGCGGAATTTCGGGTGGAGCGATTTTTGCGACTGCTTCGGCAATGGCGCGGGAGGGATCGGCCGGCGTGGTGAACACTTTCAGGACCCGGACGGTAGAGTCCTCCAGCCAGATGCAATCAGTAAACGTCCCACCACTGTCAACGGCAATTCTGAGCATGGAAATATCGAAACATGAATTTGGTCTCGTTAGCTGCGGATCCCACGTCTTCTAACTTCTGACTTCTGACTTCTGATTTCTTGAGTTAACCAAACCTTCTGCGAAGACAAGGAGGATATCAGAAGCCTTGATTAGAGTTTCTTGCCCATGAGCAAGGCGTCGAGCGAGTCCAGATAGTATCCGGGCAGAATCTTCAAACCGGTATAGCCGTGTTTCTTGTAGAACCGCATGGCGGCGAGATTGTCCACTGCGGTTTCAAGTACAACAAAGGCGCATCCCTGAATTCTCAATTTGTCTTCAGCCGCATTCATAAGTCGGCTGCCTAGCCCGGTACGGCGGGCTTCGGGCAAAACGTCGATGGTGATGATATGGCCAAGCAGTTCCTCGGAACGGCGCGGCCGATACCTGTCCGCGATGATGAACCCCCTGATCGTTCCTGCGACTTCGCCGACGATTTTGGTGGCCGACGACCGGCCCAAAAAATGGCGCAGCTCACGCGCTGAGTAGGCAATGCCTTCGATGAAGCATGCCTGGTCGATTTCCAGCAGGCGTGGAAAGTCTTCCGCGCGATACTCGCGTAGCGTGAGCACACGAGCAATTCTAAATCGCGAGCGTCTGCTTCAGTTGGCTGCTCACCGGTTGTCCCGCTGACCCCACCGATGAATGACCGATTTCTCAATGTTTCAAATCTGCGCTCATCTGCGGAATCTGCGGCTAAATTCTTTGTTTATGCGACCCGCTCCCGTGCCTCGGGCTCGAGCATGACCTTCACCCATCCGGGCGTGCGCTTGTCGAACTGCTTGTACGCCTCAATCACGTCACTGATGGGTTCCACCTGCGTGAGCACCTCTGTGGGATCGATTGCGCCAATGCGCACCAGTTCCAGCAATTTGGGAATGTATTTGCGGTGATTGCAATTCCCCATCTTGACGGTCAGATTCTTTTCCATGGCATCGCCAATCGGGAATGTGCTCACATCGCCATAAACGCCAATCACAGACAACGTTCCTGCCTTGGCCAGCGTCTCAATGGCCCAGTCGAACACCAGCGATGGCGCATCGCCGGGATGCCAGTTATCGCCCTGCCGGTTCTCTTTCCCCTGGGTAAGCTCTTGGCGCTCGGTTTCAAAACGGGAAGATTCTTTTTTCGCCTTCTTTGCTGCCGGGCCACGATGCGGGCGGTTAGCATCCACTCCCACGCAATCCAGCACCCGATCCACTCCAATTCCGGCAGTGAATCCCCTGATTGCTTCCACTGGATCTTCCTCTTCAAAGTTAATGATTTCCGCACCCTGGTCACGCGCCATATCGAGCCGGCTGGGAATGACATCGATGGCGAAAATGCGTCCGGCATTCAGCAGGCGTGCGCTGGCAATGGCGAACTGTCCCACCGGCCCGCAGCCGAATACGGCAACGGTGCTTCCGGGATGGATCTCAGCCAGATCGGCGGCCATATAGCCGGTGGGAAAAATGTCAGACAGCAGGATGGCCTCGTCATCCAGCACATCATCGGGCAGCTTCACCAGATTAATGTTGGCAAACGGCACGCGCACAAATTCAGCCTGCATTCCGTTGAACGGTCCCGTGCTGGCCGGCCCTCCATAAAATGCGGTGCCTGCCGAAGGCCCATTGGGATTGGCATTGTCACATTGTGAGTAGTAGCCGGCGCGGCAGTAAGAGCAGTTGCCGCAACCGATGGTGGAAGGTACCACCACGCGATCTCCCGGTTTGAAATTTCGCACTGCGCTTCCTGTTTCCTCCACCACTCCCACACCTTCATGTCCCAGGATGGTGCCGGGCGCCATGCCTGGGATGGTGCCGCGGACAAAATGTAAGTCTGTTCCGCAGATGGCGCTGGCTGTAAGCCGCACAATGGCGTCGTTGGGTTTCTCGATCTTTGGTTCTGGTACGTTCTCCAGGCGAATATCACCTGCTCCCCGATAAACGACAGCTTTCATTTTTCTCTCCTTCAGCAGAATTTTCTTCCGGCAACAACACACACGTGTGCTGCACGAATGAATTTCTTGTTCTCATTTTTCGGATGCCATGCGGTTGGAAGCGGTGGCCACTAAAAGCAATACCTAGTCGGTTATGCCCGCTCAAATGTCATTTTTGTCCTCGCTAACCGGGATTTTACGAATTCTGACTCCTGACTACTTGGACCTATCAAGACTGTGCACGTGGGATTGACAGGCGTTTGCTGCGGATACATACTTTGGCATCAATTTCGGGCCCAATTCCACAAGGTTGCCGAGGCTTTCAATCCATCTTGTGCCGGCCAAGTAAGCTGAGGAGTAAACCAGTGTTCTGTATTTCTTGCGGTTCGTCGAATCCTGCTGGGTCAGCATTCTGTTCTCAATGCGGCAGGCAGATGCCGGCAGCTCAGCCCGGCCACGCAGCGGCGGCCAAGCCAGTCCAGTCGGTCCAGCACAGGCGGCTGCTTTCCGAATTGGGTGAACGCATCACCGAATTCACTGATACTTCACCACTCGAAGGCTTCAGCCTGGGCCAGATGTTTTCAGAAGTGTTTAAGAGCAGGTCGCATGAGGAGGTTGAAGATTACCTTGTGGTCGGCACCGCACACACCACGCCCGCGCTTGCCAATGTCGCGACCGGATGGCCCAAGCCGTGGCTTTTTCTCAGAGTACTGTTTTTCGTGGCGGCCGTATATCTGCTGTTTCTGATCTCTCTGCCCTACTTTGGCAATCCCCGATTTATCCCGGGCTTTGTCTTCATCGGCTCACTGGCTGTTCCGCTCGCTACACTGGTTCTCTTCTTCGAATTGAACACGCCGCGGAACGTTTCTTTTTATTCGCTCCTGATGCTGATCGCGTTCGGCGGCATCTTGTCTCTTATAGCTACTTCCATTGCGGGAAGCTTCGATTTTCTGAGCTGGATGGGACCGCCCTCCGCCGGCATTATTGAGGAGTTTGCCAAACTGGCGACGGTGATCATTGTCTGCCGCCAGGTGAAGCATAAGTACATCCTGAATGGAATGCTCTTCGGGGCCGCGATTGGTACCGGGTTTGCGGTATTCGAGAGCGCGGGATATGCGCAAGATGCTGTGATCTACGGCCTATCCAAGACGAATAGCTGGAACAACTTCTTTGCCGCTGGAGGCGCCGGTTTTCTGAATACTGCGATTCTTACCCGTGCTGCTCTCTCGCCCTTTGGCCACGTAGTTTGGACTGCCATCGCTGCCGGCGCGTTGTGGCGCGTCAAGAAAGAAGGAGTCTTTCATCTGGGAATGCTGAATAGGACGTTCTGGAAAACCTTCTCGGTTCCCATTGTCTGTCACATGCTCTGGGACTCCAAGGCTGCCATGGGAATCAATGATCCTGGAGTATTGAATTACGGTGTGACGATGATCCTCGGCGTCGTCTCCTGGTACGTTGCCTTCAAGCTCGTGCAGGAAGGACTCAAACAGGTGCGGGCCATGCAGCAAGCGCCACCGGCGATCCAGGTTTCACAAACCGCAACAGCCACATGAGTCTGCATGCGTCCCTGCGCGGCTCACATATTTTTGATTTAATTCTTCCAGCCTTGGGGGGACGATATTGACGACCGATCAGCTTAAAGAACGAACTAAGAATTTTGCCTTGCGAGTCATTCGTCTATTCCAAGCCTTGCCGGAATCGAGACAGGCCCAACTCATTGGGACACAGCTCTTGCGATCAGGGATGGCGGTAGGCGCGCGTTATTGGAGGATGAGTCATGTCTGGTCTAAAGCCGATCTGATTGCAAAACTCGGAGCCGTGATCAAGGAAGTGGAAGAGAGTGCCTATTGGCTCGAACTGTTAGTCAATGAGGGAATCATTAAAGAAAAAGAGCCCGAGAGTCTACTCAAGGAAGCTCACCAACTCAGCACGATATTCAACGCTGCTCAAAATGCGGCCAGAAAGAATAGCCGTAAGAAGCGCTCATAGGTTAATCAAGATTGTCGTTCTCGATGGCTTGTGAATCAAAAATCAAAGATCATAAATCAAACATGAAATCCCTTCTTTCATCAGCATTCGCGCTGCTAATCACCTGTGTTGCCGCATCGGCTCAAGACAAACCACATGCACATTTCACCGTCACCCTGAGCCGCGAGGCGGCGGCTGGAGCATCGGGGCGGCTTTTGATTTTCATGAGCAGCAAGCCGGATGTGCCATTACTCCCAAATTGGGAAAGAGATCTGCACGACGTCTGGATAGCCGCGAAGGAGGTGCCATATCTGGCTGCGGGCGACTCCGTTGAGGTGGATGCCGACGAGCTGGCTTTTCCTGAAGCTTTTTCGAAAGCGCCGGAAGGTGAGTATCGTTTTCGCGCTGTGCTGGATACAAATCACACGTTTGCATACGCTGAGGAGGAGGACGATGGAGATTTGCGCAGTGGAATCTCAATGCAGCACTTTCCCGCGACCAGGATTGCGCTCACACTCCGTGAACTTGTGAAGGAGTCGGCTGTCCCAACGCCTCATGCCGACCCGCTGGATTTCGAATCGCGCCTGCTCAGCGAATTCTGGGGACGCCCGGTCCATATTCGTGGGTTTGTTGTTTTGCCTCCCTCCTATCAGAAAAACCGATCCCAGACGTATCCTACTCTTTACTGGACCCACGGATTTGGGGGAACGCTCCACGGGATCGCCGCTTACGAGCTCCAGTATTACTACCCTTACATGGAGCGACACGAGCGGCCGGAAATGATCAATGTGCTGCTGGACCAGTCTTGTCCATTTGGCACCCACGAATTTGCCAACTCGGCAAACAATGGTCCCTGGGGTGATGCGCTGGTAAAGGAACTCATTCCCGCACTGGAAAAGAAGTATCGGATGGACCGGAAGTCCAGTGGCCGCTTGCTTCAGGGGCATTCCTCGGGTGGCTGGGCAGCACTGTGGCTGCAGGTAAGGTATCCCAGTGTTTTTGGCGGAACGTGGCCAACAGCTCCTGACCCCCCAGACTTTCATGCCTTCATTCCGGTGGACCTCACATCAGCGCGAAATTTTTACCGTGACCCGGATGGCAAGCGCAATGTGATCCTGCGGCCCAACGGCAAAGAAGTCACGACCGAGGACTACGCGCATCGAGAGATGGTGCTCGGAGAATACGGAGGGCAGCTCAGTTCATTCGAAGCTGTATTTAGCCCGCGCGGTCGGGATGGACGACCGATGCTGCTCTTCAATCGCGCCACAGGAGAGATTGACGCTGAAGTTGCCAGGGCGTGGGAAAAGTATGACATCGCGCGCATTCTGCGCGAAAACTGGCGCACCCTTGGGCCGCAACTGAATGGCAAAATTCATCTTTATGTCGGCACCGCAGATGAGTACAGCCTAAATCAACCCGCGCAGCTCCTCCAGCAAACCGTTCAAGAGCTGGGAGGCACAGCAGAGTTTGTCTTCCTTCCCGGCCGCACTCATCACGACCTCTACGATGGTGGGACAGCAGAGCGGATGTGGCAGGAGATGATCAACACCGCGCGTCCCGGCAAAAAATGAAAGCGGAGGTTTAGGGGCAACCTCCGCTTTTCTCCAGGCACGTTAAAGCTGCATGGCTTAGTTGGCTCCTTCCCACTTGGCAAGAGCATCTCAATCAAGACCGTTATTGCCGCTGACGATTCGTGATCGCGCGTCAACGCCGTCGCTCGATCGATTCTCGAGAATGGAGTCCGCCGCCGGCTGCCACGTTGTTGCTGTGCCCATCAATCACCGTTAGAGTGCTGTCGATCAGATTGGCAACGTAGACTCTTCCGGTCCGGGGATTCAGCGCCAGCGCTCGCGGAGAAATGCCGGCTGCAATGGTGCTGACGGTATTGCTCACCCCGTCCAGTATGGTCACGGTGTTGCTGCCTTGGTTGGTTATATAAATCTGATCGGTAACCGAATTGACCGCTACAGACAGCGGCGTGTTGCCGGTGGCGATCGTGTGAGTGTTTCCGGTCGTGCCATCGATCACAGTTACATCATTCGTGATGGCATTCGCCACATAGACTTTGTTGTTGGCGGAATTCACAGCCAGCGCAACCGGCTGAGTTCTCACCGGAATGCTGCGCGCGCTCCCGGCATCGTCAATGACTGTAATGCTACCGCTGTCCCGATTTGCGACATAAACCTGGTTCGTCGCCGTATTGATTGCCAATGCCGCAGGATGAACTCCAACTGCTACCGTGGCGGTGGAATTATTGTCGCCATCAATGATCGTTACATCATTGCTGGCATTATTAGCTACATAGATTTTATTGGTTACCGAATTGATCTCAATGGCGCCGGGACTCACGCCGCAGCGAATCTTCGCAGCTTTGCCGGCCTCATCAATTACGGTCACGTTGTTGTCCAATTGACCAGCTACGTAGACTTTGTGCGTAACCGGATTGACTGCCACCGCGACTGGGGACATCCCCACATCAGTCTTGGTGGTGGAGTTAGAATTTCCATCAATGATAGTTAGAGTGCCGTCACCGTGATTGACAACATAGATCTTGTTGTTGACCGGGTTCACTGCCACAGCGATGGGATGAATTCCCACGGGAATTTCCGTGGCCGCGTTGGTGGTCCCATCAATCACGGTAACCGTCCCATCGCCAAGGTTAGCGACATAAATCTTGTTGGTAGCCGGGTTCACAGCCAGCGCCAGCGGAGTGCTTCCTGTAGGAAGAGCCGTGGTGAGCCCTGCTATCCCCGAAGATGGACGCACCCACACAAGAAACGCCGCAATCGAAATCATGACAACGGAAAGCGATACGAATTTCATCAACATAGAATCTATTTGCCTTTCTACTGCTTTGTCTTGCCGGTTCAATTCATACTGGCGGCAAATCGCAAAACATCACGGAACCCTATCGGCCCATGTCCGGGCTTTCGAGAACGAAACGCTCAGCTCGTAAGTGTTCTCAGCAGGAATCTATCCCGAGCAAGTGGGCCTGTCATGATCGCGAGATGAGAAATTCATGAAAAATTTAGCAAGAATTGAAAAGGGCCACGCTTGAACTTGTGGCCCCATTCGCTGCTTAGGGAAGCCTGGTTACGTTGTCGCTGCCAGAATTAGTGATCCAAACGCTGGTCCCATCAAAGGCAATTGCACTCGGGTTCAGGCCTGCGCCATAGGAGCCGAGATTAGCGCCATCGCTGGCCCGCAGCTTGGTGATGTTGTTGCTGCTCGTATTGGCAACCCAGATGTTGGCCCCATCAAAGGCTACCGCTGCAGGGCTGCTACCGACAGGAAAGTTCCCCAGGCTGACGCCATCGCTGGCTCGCAGCTTGAACACGCTGGCAGTACTGGTAACCCAGATATTGTCGCCGTCAAAAGCAATGCCGCGGGCCCCAGGAACGCTATAGACTCCCAGGCTCGCTCCGTCGCTGGCCCGCAGCACGGTCACGGTATCGAGGCTGGTTATCCAGACATTAGCGCCGTCAGTGGCAATAGCATTTGGAACATTGGCAATGGTGAAACCGCCCAAATTTGCGCCATCACTGGCCTGCAGTTTGGTCACTATATTAATAGATTGGCTGGCTACCCAGATATTAGCGCCGTCGAAAGCCATTGGCCCGGGATGTCTGCCGATAATGGAGCTGCCGAGATTCGCGCCGTCGCTGGCGCGCACCTTGATCACTTCGCCGCTGAAAGTGTCGGCCAGCCACATGTTGGTGCCATCAAAGACAAGTCCATTCGGACCAAGGCCGAAGCTGAGAGTATCCACCATTGCGCCATCGCTGGCGTTCAGCCTGGAGATCGTATGCGAGTTGCCGTTCACTACCCAGATTCTGGCGCCGTCAAATGCAACGCTCGTGGGAAACAAGCCTACAGAAAAATCTTTTCGGCCCCAATGCAACAATGCAGCCCGCTTCTCTCGCAAACTGATTCCATCTCCGGCAGGCCCCGGCGGTCCTGCGTCTCCTTTTGGTCCTTGTGGGCCAGTCGTGCCCGGCGCTCCGTCAAGTCCATTCGATCCCGCAGGCCCTTGCAGCCCCGGATCTCCTTTGGGGCCTTGTAGTCCCTGCGAACCTGCATCACCTTTCGGGCCTTGGGCGCCTTGTGGGCCCTCTGGGCCTGCGTCACCCTTGAGACCTTGAGGACCTTGAGAACCTTGCGGGCCTTGTGCACCTGCATCGCCTTTGGGGCCTTGCAAGCCCTGCGAACCTGCATCACCTTTGGGACCTTGAGCACCTTGTGCGCCCACATCTCCTTTGGGGCCCTGAGGCCCGGTATCACCCTTTGGACCTTGCGGACCAATCGAGAGGGCGGGCAGGAGCGTAACGCTCAGATCATTATTGCCTGCAATGATCGTTACGGTACGCGCGTCAGCGTTCCACCCTGAGTTCGGGATTGATACGACAACATTGTGATCACCGATGGCCAAGCTGATGCTCATGGGAGTGAGCTTGCCGGTGTCTATTCCATCCACCGTGACGTTTGCCCCCGAAGGGAAAGAAGTTACTTTGAGTGAGCCGTTGCCCGTTTGCCCGTAAAGGCCCGCATACAGCAGGCAGACTGCCAACACTCTGGATGCCAGGAATATCAACTTTTGCATTTCAAATGCTCCAAAAATTTTGTAAGGAATTTGTGTTCCACTCTCTACTGGCCGTGAAGGCCAAAACGTCACAAGGAAAATTGTTTTCGCGGTAAGTTCATGCCGATAAAAAAAGCCGCGCCGAAGCGCGGCCAGAAGTGGGCGGAGAACTCAACGCTCAAGCACTTTTACTGAGGAGGAATCCTCATAAACCCGTTGCGGCGGTCGATTCAAATCCCACACCAACCCCAACCAGCTCAACAGGGTCAGAATGTAGTGCGAGATATCAATCTGCCACCAGAAGAAGCCCTGGCGCTCGGAAGATGGAGCATAGTGGTGGTTGTTGTGCCAGCCTTCTCCAAAGGTAAAGAAGGCAATTAAAGCGCTGTTGCGGCTGTCGTCGGAAGTGGGAAAATGCCGCCGCCCAAAACAATGGGCCAGCGAATTGACGGCAAACGTCGCATGGTACAGCAGCACAGTGCTTATACAAAATCCCCAAACCAGCATTTGCAAGCCGGAGGTATGCCAGCCGGGAACGCCCTGCTTCAGCCACACCCCTAACCCGAAGAGAGACGCTGCCAGCAGCGCAGGCGGAATTACGGCATACCGATTCAAGAAGCGCAGCTCAGCATACTCTCTGAGGTCAGGGATCAGCCGCCACTCCGTTGCCTCAAACCGGTCGCAAAGAAACCACCCAACATGCGCCCACCAAAACCCCCGGCGCGGAGAATGTCTATCTTCTTCGGTGTCTGAGTGAGCGTGGTGGTAGCGATGATTGGCGGCCCACCACAGCGGCCCTTTCTGCGCGGCCGTCGTTCCCAACCATGCCAGCACAAACTGAAACAACCGGCTGGTCTTAAACGTCCGATGAGAGAAATAACGATGGAAGCCGGCCGTGATCGCGAAGATGCGCACGGCATAGAGGCACGCGCACGTTGTCACAGCAACTGGACTGACTCCGCACCAGAACACCAGGAAACAAGCGGCATGAAGCGCGAGAAACGGAGTGCTTTTGAGCCACTGAATTCTATCTTGAGATGCACTGGGCTGCATGGCGTCATCCTTCTGCCTTTGCGTGGAGGCGGAACCAACCCGTTCGGCGAGCCGCTTTCCTGTGCGCGGCAATATTAGCAGGGAGTTGCAACAGCATCCTGTAAGCAGTCACCTCGTGTGTCGAGAACTGATGGACGCAACCCCAGAGATAAAGCCGAAAGCGCCGGTACAGCACCTCACCGAATCGCTGCACGATCTCGTCGCGGGCCCGGTCGAGGTTCATCGCCCAATGCCTCGTGGTCAACAGGTAATTGTGACGATCGTTTTGCAGTGAGATCAGCTCCAAAGGAGTCTTGGCCAGCTCTCCAAGATATTCGGCCAGCACCAGCGGAGTGGTGTTGCCGGGCCAGATGTACGTGCTGACGAAGGTGGAGAAAGAATGCTTTTTTGCCGTCGCGCAAGCATCAAGGAACACGCGGCCGCCCGGCTTGAGCAACCGCTGATATTGTTTGAGAGTTGCTGTATAGTCCGGCAGGTGCTCCGTTACGCCGAGATTCACGATGGCGTCATAGGGCTCTTCGGATTTGTGCTCGAGAAAGTGCTCACGAACTACGCGACAAGGCAAGGATTCCCTCGCGATCAAATCGCTAACGTACCGCTCTGATTCCTTCGAGATCGTAAGAGAAGTCACATGAACCCCACGCATTCCCGCGTGCTCCGTGAATGCGCCCCATCCCGCGCCAATATCCAATACTCGCGAACCGGGCCGCAGGGCGCAAGCATCCATCGCCGTATTCAGTTTCCTTTGTACGGCCGATTCCAGTGGTTCGTCGTCACTTGCGAAGTAAGCGTGCGAATAACAACGGGCTTTCTTATCTAAAAACGTCAGGTAGAATTCCGGCTCAACATCGTAATGTTCTTGAATCCAGCGAGCGTCGCTCGCAACCTGTCCGCGGAAAAGCTTCTGACCATAAATGGACCACAAAAAAGCCAGTGGATGGCGGTCGGTGAACGTGTTGCGTACATCGAACGCGGCCACCAGGTCGCCATCAATGCTCAAGTCGCCAAACAGGTACGCCTGGCCTATGCGCATTTCATCCAGCGACTTCAGCGCCTGGACTGCTTTTTTGTTGTGTAAAGACACCCGAAATTTGACTGAACCTTCGCCGGCACGGCGCAACGGACGGCCCGGGAGAGAGAACTCAAACGCAGTCCCAGCCGGGAGGTGGCGCGCGAAAGCACAAATCAATTTCTCGACTGTCGACAACTCGGGGGTGGTATCAAGCACGATTGGAGAAGGAACCATCGCTGCTTTCATTACGTTGCTCCTTTGGCCGCGCGGTTCCCGCGGCTCCAAATTACCGCGACCGCCCTAAGCCCGTGAAAACCATTGAAGAACCTGGGGCGCCAGCCCAGGCTGACCGCCGAAACCAAGATCTAAATGAAGGGGGAAGCGGACGTGTCCGCCATGATCCACCCAACGCACGCTCAGTGCGTGCGACGCGTTGGAAATCGCGGGTCTCAAGGTTCGCGCCGGGATAATAGGATCGTAGCTTGCTGCCACAAGCAACGCTGGGGTCGCAAGCTGATGAATCCTGTTGGCGACGCTTTCGCGCTGATAGTAATCTTCGGGATTGCGGAAGCCGAAGCGCGGTACCACAGTAACGGCGTCCCGTTCCCGGCAATAGCGGGCCTTGCGCACGATCCTGGCCGGCGTGAGGAACCTGTGCCGCGCAGCCGCACGGTCATAGAGGCGATTCAACGCAGCAAAGATGTAGCGCCGGTAGAAATACGCTGATGGATGATCGAAGGCAATCGTGGCCTGATCGAGGTCGAGTGGAGAACAGATGGCGGCAACGGCTGTCAGCCGTGAGTCCACCGCGTCGAGAGCTGCTTTCAGTGCCAGGTGCCCTCCTACAGAGAAACCGAACAATTGTACGCGCCGGTATCGCGCCAGCACAGGCGCTGACAGTGCCGCCCGGATGTCCTCGGTCAGCCCGCCATGAAATATGTCCTCGCCCGAACC
>DATDNH010000076.1:0-9004 GCA_036518395.1 Candidatus Angelobacter sp.
AGAGAGCATGTTGCTCATGGAGCGTTCGCACCATCTCTCTTCTATCGATCTTGAGAATCTCCCCATCGGTAATTGCGGTCGCGGTGGCCATGCGCAGGGGCTGGGAGTGAGCGATGCACTCCTCCCCCAGAAAGTCCCCGGCGCCCAGCAGGGCGATGGTGGCTTCCTTGCCGCTGGCGGAGATGACGCTGAGCCTGACCTTGCCGCGCTGGATATAAAAGACAGCTTCCGCCGGGTCTCCTTGGGAAAAGATAATCTGCTTCTTTTTCAGATTAACAATCGTCCGGCCCAGGCCGGCCTGCGCCAGAAAAGCGCTGGGATCAAAAAGTCGTATTTTTTTGATGGGGGTTCTTGGGATACCGATGTCTTTTGCGGTCGTCATTTGCCTGGGTAGTGTTTTGCTGCGCCGGTTTGTTATCGAAGCCTCCTGGAATGGTCGGCTCTTGGCGCGGTTCCCAATCGCTCTTTGCTCTCCCGCCTTCACCGTTACATCCGCAATACGACAGAATTTTGTTTCTTCCTATCAAAGCCTAGCAGGCCGCAAAAGGTACGCGGAAAATCGTTTCGCCTACGCGAAGATCTTTTTCCCTGCGGACGTCCCCGCCGGTCTCGCAAGCGGACGTGAGGTTGCGCCCGTTTACTGCTACAGGGCCTTTAGAAGAAAAGGGGGGGTACTTCTGTGCTACGGAGGCAATTTCTGCGCGCTGGAACAATTTTACTTGCAATCCGTTTCACTCAGGTTTAAACTGCATCACGTTAACGGTACATTACGTTAACGATACGCAACCCGCCGAAACCGGAGACCCACATGCCCAACAGTGGGAAAAAAATGGGAAGCAACGGAAATAACGGAAATAACGGTAAGGACCAGCAACCGTTCAATTTCGCCAATCGGTTGATTGCCTCAATTCCTCACGGCAGAAAAGGGAAACACAACATCATCGTCGCCAAGATCCTGGCTGACCTTGACCGGTTGGACATGGAGACTGCGATCCTGGTTCCACTGGACGGCCTGAATGGGGAGAAGATGGAGAACGTCCGCTCGGCCCTGAACCGCGCCACCAGGCAGAAAAACATCTCCGTGGCCACCTGCACGGACGACAAATACTTTTACGTCTGGCGCACGCAGGCCAAACAGTCCCATGCGACCGCTCCTTTGGATCGGGTTCCGCCCACCAAGGTCGCACAAATCCGTTGATGCTGCGACCGTAAGTCTGGATTGACGCGACGCCGAGGGTAGGTGTGCCCGCCAAGGCGCTGAACAACCGCAGCCTGGCGCCAAGCTATTACATTAAACAACTCAAACTAATGCTTCCAGGCCCAAACAGCATCCACGGTTTCGCTCCTTTTTGTGGCATCTGAAATGGAGCTAATTGGAACTCGCCCCCTCTTCTTCAGCCGGACCAGGGCCACAACAAACATCCCTACGCTGGCCCAACCCACCCACAGAAAGGCAGCGTGAGAGAGCATGACCGGCGCGATGGGATTGAAGAGCACGGCAATTGCGGCGAACGCCGTTGCCAGGAAGTATCTGCTTTCTTCGCCGGTTTGAAAAGCGACTGCACAGGCGATTGCACATATTGCCACTTGCACTAATGTTCCGTAATCTGCGGAGGGGCGCCAAAGAGCCATCAACAAGACCAGCATCGTAAGCTTGACCCGACCCTCAGTTCTGCTAGACATGAGAACCTCAATTCCACCAGGAAGACGTGGGTGACAATCAGGGTGCGATTGAGACCTGGGTTGGGGCTTCAATATTGAGCCCTGTAAGCGTGTATTGCCCCAAAAGGCGTATGCTCGCAATCGCGTCGAAGGAAACCGGTATCCAGGCGCCGCGCAACTCCGCAAATTGCATGGTGATATGGATGTTCTTAATCCACATGGAGGGATTCCTGGCAGGAATTCCTTCTACTCGCCGGATTCGGAATGTGCTCGCATCCACCCAGATCTGCCCGAGTAACAGGGTCTTGGCTTTACGCTTGGGGATAATCAGCAAAACGTACTCAGGAATGACACCGAAGTTTTCCCGCCGAAGAAAAACAAAGTCGTAATTCGCGCGGCTGACCTGGTTATTGTCGCTATTCTTTGCGGCTTCAGTTTCCTGATCTAGAATCGCGCGCACTATCTTCTCTCCTCGCGGCTTACCGCTCGCCTGCGTGATTTTGTACGTCTTCTTGTCAGGAGGAGTAAAACTGACCTGCGCCGTCACTTCAGAAATAGGCTGCTTGTCATCGGCATGAAAAACCTTGTACTTCCGGGTTATTTCATAGGGCCGGGATTGAGCAGGGTTTTGCTGCTGCGTACGCTCTATGGATTGCAGGGTCGCATCCAGATCAGGAGCCGCGGTTTCAATTACGGGCGCCGCCGACTGCGACCATGCTGCAACGCTCACCGCGCCCAATAAAACTGCCAGCCAGACTTGTTTCATTATTCGGTGTTTCCATGCTCGAGTTGCAGATGGAGGATCGGCAGAATATTTGCTCATGTGGCCTCCTGAGGCCCGTGGCCCGCTGCAGGACACCTGTGGAGGAGATGTGCGTGGGGCTGTTCTTAAATCTAACTCTTGCTGTCAAAGAGAAATGTTCTGTTTTGAACGCAGGGTTCTACGCGATTGCCTCGGATTGGCCACATAATCGCGGATTTCCTGTTCTAGCGTGCTGTGGAGCCCCACCGATTCATGCTTGTCTGGGTGTCTCTTAAAAGCGTTCAAAAGTTCTTTCGAGTTGGATTCTTCCGTGTAGTGCTTCCTGCGGTTTGTTCTTACGCTCATATGGCCCCGATTTCTTCCTGCCTGTTTCGAGTAGAGCCTCTTTCTCACCTTCAGACTGTGCACTTCTATACAGCAGCGAACCACAGCAATGAACAAAGCTGTTCTTTTTTGAACAGATTCTTGAAACCGCGGGTGAGATGATTCTGCTAGATAAAGGCGGTGCTGCGTGTCCAGCCGCAAGAGAAGCCGGGTTCCAGTGTCACAGCCTGACTTCATAGCATCTATGATTTCAGTTCGTGGATCACAGTCTTAAGGGTGGCCGGCTCCCAGGGGGAAACTAGGGGCTGGCAGGATCAAGAGGCAGGGTAGCCTTGCAGACCAAGCCCTCAAAGTCTGTGATCACATACAGGAACCTGCGCAAGGTGGCTGACGCACTTCTACCGACGGATGAAGCAGGCCGCGGGCATCTTCATGCCTGCGGCCCGCTCGTTGCTGAAGCATTCCCGCAGCTTCCCGCCGGCCGCACTGTCCACGCCGAATCGGTATTGATCCTCAGGGCAGGCTCCTGCAAGGCGATAACCGGTAGCGGGCGAGCAGGAATTCTAAAAATTCATGTCTGAGGAACAGCGCCTCGTGAAGGTCCATTTAATCAATCCCAGCAGCGCATCTTTTGGTACGGCGGTCATAACGCCGCGATGGCTGTACGTGCTGGCTGGAGCTACGCCCCTTTGTTACGGTGATCCACATCTTGTGGATGAAACCCTGGTCCCGGTGGAACTGTCTGACATTCAGCCGGGTGATGTTGTCGGCATTGGCATTCACACTGGCAATGCACTGCGCGGATACGAAATCGGCAATGCAGCTCGCGGGCGGGGAGCTGCTGTCGTTTTCGGCGGAATTCACGCGACGCTCTATCCTGAGGAGGCGGCAGAACTTGGCGGCGCACATGCAGTAGTGAAAGGCGATGGCGACGTGGTTTGGGCCAGGGTCCTGTCTGACCACGTCAACGGTGCGCTCAAGCCCGTGTATGCAGGCGGACGGATTGAAGCCGATGAGTTTGTTCCTGCGCGATGGGAACTGATGCCGCGCAACCGTTATATGTGGGCCTCGGTGCAGACCGTCCGTGGCTGCCCCAAACACTGTTCCTTCTGCTCTGTGTGGCGCACAGACGGACAGCGCCCCCGTCAGCGTTCCTCCGATGCCGTCATCGAAGAAGTCGTCCAGTTGCGCCGGCTCGGCTTCCGCTTTATCGCTCTGGCGGACGATAATTTTTATCCTGTCACTCTCACCGATCTTGAACTCGCCCAAAAGCAGAACAATGCCCAACGCTTGAATGAGCTCAAAGCCATTCGCGCCGAACGGTTCGAGTTGATGGCGCGCCTGGCCAAGCTTCCCAAGGACACAATTCTGTTTACTCAGATCACCATGGAAGCGGGCGAAGATCCTGAGTTTCTGATTGCGATGCGAGCTGCGCACATTCAAGGTGTGCTGGTCGGCGTGGAAGCGGTGACTCCTGAGGGGCTGAAGGACGTGTATAAAGATTTCAACTGCGTGGGAGCCGTCCTCGCGGAGCGCCTGCGCACCTTTCGTCGCCATGGGATTTACGTCCTTGGGTCGTTCATCTTCGGTCTGCCCAGCGATCGCCCCCAGACCTTTGCAGCCACAGCCGCCCTGGCCGAACAGGCAGACTTGGCCTTTGCGCAGTTTGTAATGCTGACTCCGTTTCCCGGAACCGTTGACTTTGCTCGCTGGGAAAAAACCATGCAGGGCGATCCCACCCGAATTGGCGGCGTCCCTCTTACACGAGTGTGGCTCATCCCCAGAGCTGTTCGTCCTCAGCTCTTCTGGTCTCATCCGGTGATGTCGGCGGAGGAGATCCGGCGCCGGACACAGGCTGTGTGGGACGGGTTCTACAGCCTTCGCTTGATCTGGAAGCGCGCTCAGTTCATCCCTTCGATGAAGGGCCGACTCGCCTTCGTGTTAATTTCAAAGCTTTACCGTCGCATGTATGCTGACACCGGAATCGCTACCGATAGCGCCCGGCTTGCATGGTCTGCGCGGTGGGCACGCTGGCTGGCAAAGTCATGTCGCCGCCTGTTTGCCGGCCCACCTATGCCGGGATTGCAGGTTCCCCCGCGTGTTTCAATGGACCTGTGATTTGCATGATTAAGCGGCGGCGGGGCGTGGAGATCAAGCCAAAGGTTCGCGATCATGAACAGGCGCCTCCACAAGGTCGCTGAAGCGCTACGGCGACAAGTGAGGCGAGGCGCGAGAGCCTCATGCCCTCCGGCTGCCCGAATTCCTGCAACCTCCTGCTGATCGGGAACACATCTGGACGTTCGAGACAAACCTGCAAACTGGTCAAAATCAGACAGCTTCCTCTTGCTGGACACAATAAGATTTCTGTTGGCGGTAGAACTATCAGCGGACATCACTTCCCAGGGAATCGGCTTTTCATTCTTAGAGCTTTCTCGCAAAAACTGACCTTGGCGCAAGGGGATGGTTGCTGATTCCTGGCCGTCAACTTGCACGACGAAAGACACGAAAAGGAGATACTAAGATGCGTTACTTAACCATTTCAGGGTTGGTCACATTCGCTCTTGCGCTTTGCGTAATGCTATCCGCCGCGCAGTCGATACCGTCCGGTTCCTACCAGCAAACCTGCTCGGACATAAATGTTGTCAACGACTCAACACTTGCGGCGCGTTGCCAGGGCAGCAACGGTGAATGGCGGTCCACCAGACTTACGAACTTTCAGGACTGTCGCGATGAAATCGTAAACGACAATGGCTCACTCCGCTGCGCGCGCAATGGCTACAACGGCGGTGGATACGGTCAAGGTGGGTACGGACAAGGTGACTATCCGTCCGGAGACTACGCCCAAACCTGCCGGAATATTCGCACCAACGGCAACCGGCTCGATGCCGACTGCCAAAAGAGAAATGGCGGCTGGCGCAGCACGTCGCTCAACAATATCAACCAATGCACCAGTGGAATCGCCAATGACAATGGACATCTGGTTTGCGGCAAGGGCGGCAACGGCCGTGGCAAGGGCTATGGCTACGACAATGGCAACGGCCATGACAACGGCTATGGCAACTACAGCGGCGATTATCGGGGCGGGGCGCCTTCGGGAACCTACACCCAGACGTGCCGGAACATCCGCACCAACGGCAACAGGCTGGATGCTGAGTGCGAGGCCAGGAACGGCGACTGGCGCAAAACGTCACTGAACAATATCAACCAATGCACTAGCGCAATTGCGAATGATAATGGACACCTGGTATGCCCCAGGTGAAGAACAGCCGTTAGTGGCTGGAGCTCGCCGCAAGCCGTCCGCTGCACCTCTTCAAGATGTTCCTGAGAGTCCTTTGGCTGCTGGACAAGGAACTTCGGTCGGCTATCGTCTGTCGGGTTAACATTCTCATCCTTGCAACACAGGGTGTCGAACCGACGGTGAGGTACTGGATCCCAGCATCACCTTAGGTCAAGATCGGTGATTCTGACGGCGCAAAAGTCAATTCCACAAAATGCTCCTGTAAGTCGTTAACTAGCCTAATAGTCTTGCCGTCCTGGAGGATGCCATCCATGATCACATTCATCTCTCCCTCGTGATTTGGGGAGTGGAGAACTGTAATGTGATAAACCGTTTCTCGGAACCGGTAGTGCACCTTGAATCCAGTCCAATCCGCCGGCAAACAAGGTGCAAAATGGAGCTCGTCGATCTCTAATCGCAGACCCAGCAAGGACTCAATGATCAGCCTGTACATCCAGCTGGCGGATCCCGTGTACCACGTCCATCCACCACGGCCAGTGTGCGGTGCGACAGCATAGACATCAGCTGCCATCACATAGGGCTCGACTTTGTAGGTTGCGATGCCTTTGCTGGAAAGCGAATGATTTACCGGATTGATGATGCCAAACAACTCCCAGGCGCGTGCGCTGTCGCCTATGGCAGCGAATGCCATGGCGCTCCAGATGGCCGCGTGCGTATACTGCCCACCATTTTCTCTTACGCCCGGGACGTATCCTCTTATATAGCCAGGATCAAGATAGGATTTGTCGAAGGGCGGTGACAATAGCTTGACCAGACCGTGGGTCCGATCGACAAGGTACTTGTCGAGAGCATTCATTGCCATACGCGAACGTTGTGCATCGCCTGCGCCCGACAGAACAGACCAGCTCTGCGCAATGGAATCGATCTGACACTCGGGATTGCTGACCGACCCAAGCGGTGAGCCGTCGTCGAAATAGGCGCGACGATACCATTCCCCATCCCAGCCACTCTTCTCCAAGCCCTTGCGCAATTCCGCGGCCTCAGACTGGCAACGCGCGGAGAAGACTGGGTCCCCCCGACGGCTGGCCAGCTCGGCAAAGCGCGTCAATACCTCGTGCTGGAAAAATCCCAACCAGACACTCTCGCCCTTGCCGTGCTCGCCCACCAGGTTCATGCCGTCATTCCAATCACCGGAGCCGATCAAGGGAAGGCCGTGCTCGCCTTTCTTGAGGCCGGCCATAATGGCCTGGACGCAATGATCGTATAAAGTACCGGCTGTTTCCGATCGTCCCGGCAGATCGTAGTAAGAATCTTCCTCCTGTTTTACAGGACGGCCTTCAAGAAAGGCGACAGGCTCGCTCAGAACTCCGGTGTCGCCAGTGCTGGAAACGTAGCGGCAAACCGCCAACGGCAGCCACAAATAGTCATCTGAGCAATGGGTGCGTACTCCGCGGCCGGAAGGCGGGTGCCACCAATGCTGGACATCACCCTCGCGGAACTGGCGGGAGGCGCAAAGCAGAAGCTGCTTGCGAATCAGCCTTGGTTCAGCGTGCACGAGTGCCATTACATCCTGTAGCTGGTCGCGGAAACCGAAAGCGCCACCTGATTGGTAATACCCGCTGCGGGCCCACACACGGCATGCCAATGTTTGATACAAGAGCCAGCCATTTGCCAACACGTTGATTGACTGGTCGGGCGTGTCCACGTTCACCGCGCCGAGAGTATGTGTCCAGTAGTGCCATACCGATTCCAAAACGGTGCGCGCTGC
Source organism: Candidatus Angelobacter sp. (assembly GCA_036518395.1). Lineage (GTDB taxonomy): Bacteria > Acidobacteriota > Terriglobia > Terriglobales > Acidobacteriaceae > Angelobacter. The sequence goes on from DATDNH010000076.1 coordinate 7,756, forward strand.
TTCTGCGCCCCGAAACCGCTGTACCAACTCGACGGCTCTAGCGGAATTTTGTCCCGCGCCGAGTATAAACACGATCTCGCGCTGTTGGCCATCCAGCAGCTCGAAAGGAACGCGGATCGCCGTGCATGGGTCCAGTCCCGGTCCGAGCCTTTCGGAGAACCTTGATTTATGCATGCCGGCGGGATTCGACAGTACTCCGTTGCGACCGAGAAACTCCGTTCGGTCTCCCGTGACCGTTCTTGTCGACTGGTTTGCGTCGAAGAAAGCGACCCTATCGGGAAACTCTGAGTTGTAGGAGTTGCGTGCGAATACCGATCCGGTCACGGGATCGGCCTCAGTCACCACATGCATGGTCGATTTGGGACGCGTGTCTCCCAGTACCCATTCCACGTATCCCGTCGCCGACAGCCGGCGGCTGCGGCCGGAATTGTTGCTGATCTTCAGCACCGAGAACTTTACGGCAGCATCCGGCGCTACATACACCTGCAGCTCTGAGCTGATGCCGTCTTCGGTGTGCTCGAAGACGCTGTAGCCGAACCCATGCCGTGTCACGTAAGGTCCTGTTCCGCGTGCCGGCAGCGGTGTCGGCGACCAGAAATTTCCGCTCTCCTCATCACGCAGGAAAAATGCTTCCCCGCTTGCATCGACAACTGGGTCGTTGTGCCAGGGAGTGAGACGGAACTCGTGAGCATTTTCGGCCCACGTATAGGTTGAGCCACTCTCGGAGATGACAGTGCCGAATTCCGAATTTGCTATTACATTCACCCAGGGCGCCGGTGTCATCTGCTCGTGCGCCATCGTGATCACGTATTCGCGTCCATCGCGGGTGAATCCACCCAAGTCGTTGAAGTAAATCAGGTCGCGATGCGTCAACTCGTTCTGCTGAATGCGCTCGCCACGGCTGGCCCTTCTGATGCGTACGCGCGGGGCTTCAGTTTCCACGGCCCGACGCGTGCTGAGCTGGGCACTTAGCGGGCCACGCGCATCGGTGATGATGGCCCGCGCAACGGCTTGAAAGAGGAGGCGGTCCTCATTCGATATCTGCTCGGCGACTCGGACAAAAATCTCACCGCCGCGCTCCGTCGGGTTGGCTTGAATACCTGCCGCCACCAAATCCATGATCCGGTCCTGCAACAGTTGCCGGTACCCGGCGTGATCTTCATTCCAGATCACCAGATCAACCGCGAGTCCTTTGAGCCGCCAGTAGGCGTGAGCTTGCACAAGCTGGCGAACCAGATTGAGGTTGGCC
>DATDNH010000077.1:0-2529 GCA_036518395.1 Candidatus Angelobacter sp.
CGGAGTAGAGAATCGGAGGAGCTTCTGCGTCGAACCCTGGCCAGTTGGACTTTATTGTTTTTTCAAGCGAGCTGGTTTATACCCGGGTCCATACAAAGGCCTTCCGCCGAGCTTGCCTGTGACTTTGCCATGGTCCAGTGAAAGCACGCCGTTCACGATCACGTATTCGATTCCGACCGATTGGCGATGCGGATCTTCGAAGGTCGCCACATCATTGACAGTGGCGGGATCGAAAATCGTGATATCGGCAAACGCCCCCACGCGCAAGACGCCGCGATCACGCAAGCTCATGCGCTGAGCTGCCAGGCTGGTAAATTTCCTGATGGCCTGCTCCAGCGTCAGCAGATGCTGCTCGCGCACGTACCGGCCTAAGATTCTGGGAAAGCTGCCATAGGCGCGCGGGTGCACCTTCGATTCGCTCAGGGGTCCCGTGATGTTCGCGGCGCCGGCATCCGTTCCCACACTGACAAATGGCTGTTGCATCGCGAACCTCACATCGTCGTCGCTCATGGAGAAATACACCGCGCCCACGTGGTCTTTGCCTGCGATAACCAGATCCATCAGCGCATCCAATGGGTCTTTATTTTCGTCGCCGGCAATCTGCGCGATGGTTTTTCCTTCGTAATGTTTCAGCGCCGGGTCCAGCACAGAAGCGACGAGGATCCCTTGCGGGCCTCCTGTTCCTCGCCACATGTTCTCCACACCGCCGCCGGTTGCGCCAAGCTCCTTCCGGATCGCCGCCCTGATTTGTGGATCTTTAAGCCGGTTGACAAATGCTTCTGAGCCCCCTTCGTGATACCTGGGAGGAATGGTAGCGCCAAGAGAGGTTCCGGAAGCGATGTAAGGATATTGATTCGCGGTAACGTCCAGCCCGGAAGCGCGAGCGGCCTCGATTGCCGCGATGACCGACGGCATCCTGCCCCAGTTCTGCCGCCCGCTCACTTTCAGGTGCCATATCTCCACCGGGATATTGGCTTCGCGGCCGATGCGAAAGGCCTCATCCAGCGCTTCCATCTCAAGATCGCCTTCGTTGCGAATATGCGAAGCATAGATGCCGCCATACTTCGATGCCGCTTTAGCCAACGCGATCAACTCCTCAGTTTTAGCGTAAAAAGCCGGGGCGTAGATGAGCGAAGTGGAAACTCCCATGGCGCCCTGTTGCATTGCCTGTTCCACCAGTTGCTGCATGCGTGCAAGTTCGTCCGCCGTGGGAGCACGGTCCACGCTGCCCATCACGTACCGCCGCACCTGCGTTGCACCGACGTATGTGCCCAGATTGATGCCACTGCCTTGCTTTGCCAGCCGGCGGAAGTAGCCATCCAGATCACGCCAGTCAACCGTGAGATGAAAATGCTGGAGAAAGTCACGCCGGTCGGCCAGAGTCTCATCATTTTGCGGAGCAATCGATCCGCCTTCGCCGGTAATTCCTGTAGTGATACCCTGCGTGAGTTTGCTGAAGGCCTGCTTGTCGATCAGCAGGTTCCATTCGGATTGCTCCAGCATGTCAATGAATCCCGGAGTAACAACCAGTCCCCTGGCATCAATCGTGTGTTTAGCAGAGGCATGAGCAGGAGCACGACCGAGCAGCGTGATGCGGTCACCGGCGACGCCAACATCGGCATAGATCCACGGATTGCCGGTTCCATCCACGACGCGGCCATTTCGAATAAGGATGTCATATTGCTGTCCAAGAACGCTCAATGAGAACAGCAGCAAAACAACTCGAACCAGAAACCTGGTCATAGCTGCTCCAGAAGAAATTGAGATGGAATGCAAAACGCAATATGGTAAGCGAAAAAGCCTTCGTGCGTCTCTTTAATTGATGTTGAACTGAGGGACTGTTTTGATTTGTGGCTAATTCACTAATGGCTAACGACGAATGACCGGTTTTCTGCTATTCCAGCTCTGACACTGCTTTCAAGAATTCCGCTTCTGCTTTCTTTACTTGAGCAACAAGCCGCCGATAAGAATCCTGATGAAGGGTGTTCCCGGATTCTACGTAACACAGAAGCGCGTCCCTGGCGTTGTTCATCTTCACTTCTGCGGCTTCGACTTGCTCCGTCCGGCTCATGGGATCCTCCGGTATCTCTTATTGTATTGGACAACGCCGAAGAGGCAGCTCAGGTATTGAAGCTCATCAATCTACTTCGGCAAATCCGTCTTTGGCTTTTTCGGGATGAGCTGCTGCCGCACTGAATCTGCCTGTTCCCTGGCGCCCAGACCCTCAAGCCGGGCAATGCACTCCTGTGCTGGCTCGCGCGTGGATGAATCGGCGTAGAGCATGCCGGCACGATAATAATCACGTACGGCGTCCTTTTGTTTGCCTGCTTTCTCTTCAAGATATCCACGATCATAGAGCAGCTTGGGATCGTCCTTGCGCAGTTTGATCGCTGTCGACAGGTCAGCGATTCCTTCCGGGTACTTGTTCAGGTGCGCCAGCGCTACACCCCGCGTCCGGTAGCAGTCAATGTATTCGTCGCTTGGCTGTTCCAGGGTCAGATACAACTGCAGTCCGCCTCGCGCCTCAAA
>DATDNH010000078.1:0-15107 GCA_036518395.1 Candidatus Angelobacter sp.
TCGCCGAATACATCGAAGGCGATGCCCAAGCGTGGCGAAGCATAGTAGTTGGTACTCTGACCAGGGAATGATTCCTGATCGGCGTCGAATCGAATTCCGGCGTCGACGGTCAGGCGTGACGTCATCTTCCAGGAATCCTGGAAATAAACGCCGCCATAGAAGGCCCAGTTGGAGATTAAGGCGTTGTTGCCGGTGGAGGTCCGGAATTGGGTTGGCCGTCCAAAGCCAAAGGATTGCAGGGAGGTCAGATTTGAACTCGCCGGCCCTATGCATGCTGCGATTGTTCCTGGATTTCCAGCCATGCATCCGAAGCCAAACTGGTTGGGCGTGGCGCCGGGAGCGCTCTGCAGTTGAAAGTTGGCAATCGCCAACTGTGTCTGAAGAGCCGAGGGAAGCACCAGGATGATGGGGAGAATATTTGGTACATAGGCAACCTGCGAGTGAGCGTACAGGTTGTCGAAATAGGTGTACTTAACCGGCCGGAAAGATTCGCCGAATTTGAAGGTGTGGTTGCCATGGCTCCATGTAACGCTATCTTCAAACTGGTAGCGCCGCTGGTGGGCCAGGAACTCTGATGCCAGCAGGGGACCAAAGGTGCCGAACCCATCAGTAAATGCGCTGAAGGGCGTGGTGGGTCCGCCGTGACCATTGTTCCAGCTAAGGTCCACCACATTATCGGGAACCACTTGCACGCGCAAGCTATTCACCAGCGAAGCGCTGAAAGCGTGGGTCCACGTGAACAAAGCTTCATAGTCTCGAATGGTGTCGCTGGTGGCGTAGCTTGCCGCAGTCGAAGGTCCCACGCCAGCGGCGTATCCACCCGCGCCTCCGCCCACGTCGAGCGGAGAATCCTCGCGTTCGTGAAGAAATCTTAAGGTAAAAGTATCATTTTGATTCGGCACCCAGTCCAGGCGAGCCACGCTGTCAATCCACTTTTGCTCGGCGGGAACAAACCCGCTCTGGCCGGCAATCAACTTCCGCACAAAAGGATTATTGGCAGGGGTCAAAATGGCGGTCAGCGCGGCTGCAGCGCCTGGGTTTGAGGCCGCCACTTGACCTATATAAGCTTTCTGACCGGCCGACGGCCCTGTAAGAAAGGGCGTATTGAAATTCTTCAGATCCAGGAAAGCGTACCTGTAGCCCTCGGTATTGAGGAAAAAGAAGAGCTTATCTTTGATCAGCGCGCCGCCCAGGCTGCCGCCGACATGCCAATCCTGGTCCATGGGATTGTTGTTTCCAGCCTTGAAGAAGGGTTTGGCGTCCGTCACCTGGTCGCGGAACAGCCCAAAAAGGCTGCCATGCAGTTGATTGCCGCCGGATTTAGTGACGACGTTCACATGTTCTGCCAGTGTGAATCCAAACTCTGCGGTAAACGAATTGCGGTTGACCTGGAGTTCCTGGATGGCATCGGGAGAAATGTGCGTGGTGCGGGAAATTCCGGATCCATAATCGTTTTCGCCGCCATCAATGGTGACCAGTCCGCCGCGCCCGTTTCCACCGGCTGTGGTGAAATTATTCGTGGCAAAGGCGCCGATGTTGCGCTGGGCTCCGGAGGTGTGAATGGATTCGGCATTGGTCATTCCCGGCAACAACTGAATGGCCTGGGAGTAGTCGCGGCTGACGCTGGGGATGTTCTGTTCCGCAATCTGGCTGATGTAATCGGCTTGCTGCGTCTGTGTAACCTGAATGATTGGTGCGCTGTCCCCGGTGATCTCCACGATCTCACTGGCCGCGCCTACTTTCAGATGGGCGTCGAACACCGAGCTAGTGCCCACGGTCAGGGTGAACGTCTTCACCACTGCCTTCTCAAAGCCCGCCGCCTCGACCGTGATCTGATAGTTGCCGGGTTGCAGAACCGGGATCACATAACTGCCGTCGGCTCTGACTGGTACCGTCTTCGTGAACCCATTGGCTGGATTAGTTACCGTGACAGTGGCTTTGGGAATCACTGCCCCTTGTGGGTCATAGACGGTCCCTTTCAGTGTGGCGGTTGAATAATCAACCTGCGCCCAGGCAGACAGAACCCCAAATGCAACCAGGACCAGTCCGGACAACAAGCAGAATCTGCCCAGTGTTTTCATCGCGCTCCTCCCGTTGAAAAAATAGAAGTTTTCAAGATGGCGGGAGACAAACTCAATGCTGGGTGGAGCACGTTCTCGATTCTGACCGGGGGAGTCCAGTTCAATGATCTAAACGACCGACATCCTCCATTTCCGACCGCTGGCTACCGGTCACCTGGTCGCAATGCACGAACCGTCATTCATTTGAGTGAACACTCGTTCGTTTTACCACGGGAAAAGAGCCAGCATTATCTTTGCCAAACCTGTTTTCGCGATTAAGGACAATGCCCGGCGAGAAATACTCACCTGAGATTGCAAGAGGTTATCACAAAAAATGATGAAGCCGGGAAACGTTCAACCAGTGTTCGCAATATTCAGTTTTTGGTATTTCTGGCCAGGGCCGCCTACATGATTTTGGAACCCGAAACGAGATTGCCCCACCATTCCGATTACGTTTACGAACTCTTAGTCCAATTAGCCCTTGTCCAGGGTCAACTACACTGTCGCGAGACTATAGCCGATTTTCGGGGTGTTTGCACTAGAAAATATTTGGGAAACAAGTCGGCGGCGCCCTAGTCAATCACGACTCGGATCGGGGCACCTGCAAGAAAACCAACCGGCCACCTGCCGTCCGGTCGTTTTGGAGCATGAATTTCAAGCCAACCATTCGGGAGCTGATCGTTGACGGTGGTGTATCTCACGGTCAAACCCAACCAGGCCTCTGAAAGCCAATTGCGGTGCAACAGGCAGCAGCGCTAAAATGAGCGACCGTTCAATTCGATGAATCATCATTCGCTATGCTTCCGAAGCAGTTAGACGGTGGCCGTGAATAGCCCTGGGGTACGAATTCAAATGAAAAACAACCAGAATTGCAAACACACGCAAGGAGGAACGATTCGATGAGTGGCTCTGCATCCAGAACAAAAACGAAGCCGAGTCGCATCGGCCGCAGAGACATGCTGCGTCTCACAGCGGCCGCCGTTACCGCGGCAGCCCTGAAGCCCACTTTTGGGCAAAGCGACAGCGCGCGCGACACCGGCAAGAAGCAACCTCCACCTGAGTTCGGGATCCCGGTGGTCACCCGGGTCATCACGACAACCAACGGACGTGTCCAGGGGCTGATCAACAATGGCATTCACACCTTCAAGGGCATTCGCTATGCAGCGCCACCCATTGGTCCTCTGCGCTGGATGCCACCGCAGAAACCTGATCCGTGGAAGATCATTCTGGACTGCTCCGACTACGGCGCTCCGGCCATGCAGATCGCGAGCGGCACGATCGCCGCGCCGGTTTCCGATTTTGGCATGCAAATGGACCGTGTGTTTACTACCCCGTCGGAATTGAAGATTCAAAATGAGGACTGCCTCTTCCTCAATGTCTGGACACCTGGCACTGATAACAAAAAACGTCCGGTGATGGTCTGGATTCATGGTGGCGGATTTGCCTTCGGATCGGGCGGCCAGACGATTTATGAAGGAGAAGATTTAGCGCGCGAGCAGGATGTAGTTGTGGTTTCAATGAATCACCGGTTGAACCTGTTTGGCTACATGTATCTGGGAGAGTTGATGGGAGAGAGCTATAAGTCCTCCGGCAGTGTTGGCATGCAAGACCTGGTGTTGATGCTCGAATGGGTGCGCGACAACATTGCCGAATTCGGCGGCGACCCCGGCAACGTGATGATCATGGGCCAGTCAGGTGGCGGGGCCAAAGTTTCGATCTTGTTGTCCATGCCCTCGGCCAAGGGGTTGTTTCACAAAGCTTCGATTCAAAGTGGGGCAGCGCTGCAAATTGGACGCAAGGAGAATGCGACCAAAATAGCCAAGGCGCTGCTGGATGAGTTGAAAATTGCGCCCGGCGACATCAAGGCCCTTCAGTCGGTTCCTGCTCCCACCCTGATTCAGGCTGCCGCGGCCGTTGCCGGCCGGGTTCTTCCTGCCAGAATCGGGCCCGGCTCAGGCGGACCAGGCGGCTTCGGGCCAGTGGTTGACGGGGCTGCAATTGTCCGTGATCCATTCGCCCCGGACGCGCCGGAGATCTCAGCCGATGTACCCATTCTGGTTGGTTCCGTGAAAGATGAGTGGACGATTTTCACTGCGGCAGAGCCGTGGTTCGGCAAGATGAGTGAGACAGATCTGCAGCAGCGTCTGAAACCTTTTGGCGACCGAGGGCAGGCGCTATTGGCAGCTTTCCGCAAAATCCATCCTGACTATTCGCCGACGTATCTCTTTATCTCAACTATCAGCGCGCCTGCGCTGGGGAACTCGATCACCCTGGCAGAACGCAAGTCGGCCCAGAACAAGGCCCCGGTGTATATGTGGTACTTGACGTGGGAAACTCCGGTCCTGAACGGCGCTTTTAAGACACCGCACACCATGGAGATTCCATTCATGATGTACAGCTACAACCGGGTGCGCCAATATGTTGGACCCGGTCCGGAGCCGGACCAGATGGCGCGGCAGTTCAGCGATGCCTGGGCCGCATTTGCGCGCACGGGGAAGCCGGATGCGCCAAGCATCCCGCACTGGCCGGCTTACAACGCAACAACTCGCGCAACGATGATCTTCAACCTGAAGAGCCAGGTGGTAAACGATCCTAATTCGGAAGTTCGCAAAGTCCTCGAGACCGCATAGGATCGTGATGCACACCGGAATGGTTAACCTTGTTGCCGGTGCAGAACGAAGGCGGCATTGTCGGACTCGAGAAGTTGGTAATCGGGTAATTTGGTGATCGGGTAAATGAGCACCAGCATAGCGATGTTGGATCGGCTTTTGTTGGAGTAAACTTTCAAAGCAAAAAAATATGAGTATGGGAAACAACAGAATTTCAAAGCTTGGAATATCAAACGCGAGGCTTCTGGGTAAAGGGTTGCGCGCGCTTGCTCTGCTGGTCTTGGGTGCGCTAGCTCAGGCACAGTCTCCCAGCGGCCAGGCACTCTACCAATCGCATTGCGCTATGTGTCATGAGGCGCCCAGAGTACCTTTTATCAATCAATCTGTCTTCAAGACCATGCCTCCGGAGAGCATCGTGAGTGTGCTGAATAGTGGTGCGATGCGCAACGAGGCCGCGAATTTGAGTGCGGCCGAGCGTGTGGCCATCGCGGAGTTTCTAACCGGAAAGCATGCACAGCAGCTTCCGCCTGCTGATTTCAATACCTGCTCCCGGAAGCCCGGGAAAGATCTCGCCGGACCTCAGTGGAATGGCTGGGGCGTGGATTTGGAGAACAGCCGTTTTCAACCCGCCGAAGCAGCCCGTCTGACGGCGGAACAAGTTCCCAAACTCAAGCTCAGGTGGGCGTTCGGATTTCCCGCTGTCTTTACCGCCTACGCGCAGCCGGTTGTGGTGGGAGGCCGCGTCCTGGTAGGGAGTGCTGCAGGAATCGTTTATTCTCTGGATGCAGCCACCGGGTGCACGTATTGGACGTTCCAGGCGGATTCCGGCGTGCGCACCGCCATCACGATTGGGCCTGCCAACATCGCGTACTTCGGAGACCTGCGAGCCCAGGTTTATGCACTTGATGCCATAACGGGAAAACTGCTGTGGAAGAAATCGCTTGACCCTCATCCCGTAGCCCGCATTACCGGTGCTCCCAAATTATACGAAGGGCGGCTCTACGTGCCGGTCTCATCCCGGGAGGAATGGGCGGCATCCAGTCCCGCATACACCTGCTGTACATTTCGCGGTAATGTCGTTGCTCTGGATGCAAAGACAGGAACGGAAGTCTGGAGAACCTACACCGTGAGCGAGCCTGCTCACATCGTGGAAACCAAGGACACAGGCGTGCAAATCTGGGGACCTTCCGGGGGTGGCGTCTGGGGTTCGCCCACCATCGATCCCAAACGCAAAGTGCTCTATGTGGGAACCGGCGATGGTTATACCAAGCCTTCTACGCCGATGACCGACGCAATCCTGGCGCTGGACCTGGCTACGGGTAAGATTGTCTGGTCGCGCCAGATTACACCCCAGGATGATTGGAATACGAGTTGCTTTGAACCGGGCAACCAGAACTGTCCCAAGGGTGCCGGGCCGGACTACGATTTTGGGGCCTCTCCTATCTTGCGCACTCTGCGAGATGGACATGATGTGATTCTCGCCGGTCAAAAGTCAGGTGTCATTTACGCCCTTGATCCCAGCAAAAGAGGAGAAATCATGTGGCAGTTGCGTCTTGGCAAGGGCGGCGTTCTCGGTGGCATCCAATGGGGACCGGCCGCGGACAAGAATAACGTCTATGTGGCGATATCGGATGTAGGTATTGTCACCGGACCAAAGGGGGTTGGGCCAGATCCTAAAGCCGGAGGCGGGCTCTTTGCCGTTGATATCAACAATGGCAAGAAATTGTGGAGCGCCTTACCCAGCGAGGACGGATGCCATACTCCACGGTGCAGCCCAGCGCAACAGGCAGCCGTGACTGCCATTCCCGGTGTAGTGTTTTCCGGCGCTCTCGACGGCCATTTCCGGGCGTATTCAAGCAAGGACGGTCATATCCTTTGGGATTATGACACACTGCGCGAGTTCTCCACGGTCAATCAGGTGCCTGCCAGGGGCGGTTCACTGGACGGAGGCGGGGCAGCCGTGGTCGGCGGCATGGTTTTCGTGAACTCCGGCTATGGCAATAACAATGAAATACCAGGGAACGTGCTTTTGGCTTTTGCAGTGGAGTGAAGAGATTTGGTAATTGAGCAAATCGGGTAACTGAAAATCGGAAGCGAACCCTTCCGAACAGAAAAGGGCTGAAGCTGCTGAGCGAAGTTCAACAAGGGAAAGAATTACGAGCAGTTAGCAGCTCCGCGCCCGAATAACAAACCAATGGCCAAGGAGTCTCAGCCCATGGGTCCGGCAGGCGCGGGCATCTGCTCCCAGAACTTTCTAATCTCCGCTCGAGGGTCGTTTTCTACTCGAGTGTCATTATCAAAGATCATCGTGGCGCGCGCCGCAGTATCGTAAGCCGGCCACTTCGGGATTTTCGCACTGTTCGGATTGCCGGTCCGGGCGAACGCGACCAGCATGGATGCAAAGCTGGCCCAAAGCGCTCGCTGCTGCGGCGCGCCACCGCCCCCGATGGAATTCTGATAGTTGTTGAACGACGCTGAAACATCGGTGCCATGAACCGCCCCGAACTTTCCGCCAAACGCCGGACATTCGTAGGTCCACAGATACATATAGGCTGGCGCCTTGCCCATCGCGGCCTTGCGTTCTGCCTGAACGATCGCGCTGCGGCGGAAGCCGTTGTCCGTGAGGATCTGCGCCTGGATCAAGTAGGGTGATTTTTTTGCGTTCCAACTGGAGCTGTGATACAGGCGATAGATTTCGTCACTCTTATCTTTGAAGCGCTGGTTCAGCAACGCCTTCAATCCCGCATCGTCAAGATCAAAGTTGGTCAGGGTCAAAGATGCTTCTTCCAAAGTTGTCGAAATCATGACGGGAACATCTGCCGACTCCGGAGGCGCAACCGGATCAAAGGGATGGTGAGGCAGCACATTCCCTTCTACCACGGGAGAAAACCCGCCCAGTCCTAAACCAAGCGATTGCTGCGCCTCCAAAATCTGCTGCCATGAAATTTTCTGCAGATCGGCGAAATTACTTTTCGATATTCCCAGTTTTGCCAGCAGGTTTTCGGCGCGCTTAGTAGCTGCTTCGCGCGTACTGAGGCGAAGAGAGGAACCGCTTTGTACCGCCGCGCAATTAAACAATCCTTTGGCCGACGGCGTGGCCAGGATCGTGGTGGTCTTGGCGCCGCCACCTGACTGGCCGAAGATCATTACCTTTTTGGGATCACCACCGAATTTCTCGATGTGGTCGCGAACCCATTCGAGAGCGGCCACCAGATCCATAATTCCCGCAACACCGGCCTGCGCAAACTCCGGCGGCGCGCCCAGATCGGCAAGATGCAAGTAGCCAAAACTGGCCAGACGATGATTCACCGTAACGACCACGACATCGCCCAGCTTAGCCAATTGAGCACCGTCATAACCTGGCGCATTGCTGGAGCCGGTCGCGAATCCGCCGCCGTGAAACGACACCAGCACGGCGCGCTTTTGCCCGTCATTGAGAGCCGGAGTCCACACGTTCAACGTCAGGCAATCTTCGCCCATGCCTCCCGGCTGCTGGTCCCACTGGATCATCATGCCGTAATCACTGCGCAAATCGGCCAGCGTTTGAGGACAGACCTGTCCATGGCCGAGACATTCCCGCACTCCAGACCACGATGCAGGCTTCTTCGGCGGCATGAAGCGGTTCTTCCCACTTGTGGACGCACCGTAAGGAATGCCCTTAAACTCTCGAATGCCGGTATTGGTGATCCCTTGCACCTTGCCGTAAGCAGTCTCTACCACGCTGAAAAGCTGGCTGTCTCCGCTGCCGGCCAGGCCGGATGCAGGGCGCGATGGAGGGGAAGTTTTCTGCGCGTGGACTTTTGACCCCAAGGCTGAGGCCGCGATCAAGCAGGAAGACTGCTTGAGAAAACCGCGTCTGCTGACGGCGATCGAATTTCCGGACTTAGGCGATCTGGATTTTGTGAGATTCATGGCGGGCTCCTGCATGAAGACCACACAATGAAAACGCTGGCACTGCCCGGTTGTCAATAAGGAATTGGAATTTGCATGAAACTGGAGAAGGCTCTCTTCTTCGCACGCTCGGAATCCGGCTGTATACTTAGCACTCGCCGCCAGGCGTTTGCTCTTGTGGCGACGGGATGAGAAGGGAGAAGAATCGTAATGCGACGCTTTGCCATCGCTTTGACACTGCTATGTGCCACCGCATGGGTGAGTCTGGCTTGCGCCCAGGCTACCAGCGCTCCGCCTGCGCAAACTGAAGCTGCGGCCAAACCTGCTGTTGCCAAAAACGACTACAGCAACGGCGACAACTGGCTCTGCCGTCCCGGCCGTCAGGATGCCTGCGCTATTGATCTAAGCACAACAGTTATTTCGGCCACCGGCAAGCTGTCGCATGAAGGGTGGGCGGCGAATCCGAACGCGCCAATCGACTGCTTCTATGTTTATCCCACAGTCTCAACCGATCCCACCGGCAACAGTGATATGACTTCCAAGCCCGAAGAAAAGGCAGTGATAAGAGCACAGTTCGCCCGCTTTGCTTCCCGGTGCCGCCCCTATGCGCCGTTGTATCGCCAGGTCACGCTTACTGCGCTGCGTGCCGTGTTGGCGGGCAAGCCGGTACCGATGGACCGCGCTCTGGCCTACAACGATGTGCTCGATGCGTGGAACTACTACCTGGAGCACGACAACAAGGGCCGCGGTGTGGTGCTGATCGGACATTCGCAAGGCTCCCTTGTACTCACACAGCTCATTAAATCTGAGATCGACGGGAAGCCGATACAGTCGAAAATTATTTCCGCATTGCTGCTGGGGACCAGTCTGCCCGTGCCAAGGGGGAAAGATGTGGGTGGCGCGTTTCAGCACATGCCACTGTGCCACGCTGCGAACCAGACAGGATGCGTAATTACTTATGCTTCATTCCGGGCGACCAGTCCGCCGCCCGCTAACAGCCGATTTGGCAAAGTGAGCGGAGAAAACATGGTTTCCGCCTGTACGAATCCGGCTGCCCTTGGCGGCGGCAGCGGCGCGTTGCATGCATATCTTGGAACCCACGGGAGCGAGGTCGTGTCCACTGCCGAAGCGAAACCCGGACCCTGGGTCAAACCAGAGCAGCCCATTACGACTCCATTTGTAAGCGTTCCGGGAATGCTGACGGCGGAGTGCGTCGCGAACGACAGTGGCTCGTACCTTGCTGTAAGCGTGCACGGCGATCCCGCCGGTCCTCGGGCCAGCGACATCGTCGGAGATGTAGTCGCCGGTGGAAAGGTTCTTCCGGACTGGGGTTTGCATCTGATCGATGTGAATCTGACTATGGGAAACCTGCTCGACATCGTGGAGCGGCAATCGAAGGCCTATAGGTCAACGAGCGCGAAGAAGTGAAGCCGTTATCTGTTCTCCAGTGATTCGAGGAAACGCGTTACCGCCTGATTGAACATCTCCGGCTGGTCCAGGTTCGAGGCGTGGCCGGCATCAGGAATTAGAATTTTGTTGGCATTTGGAATCTTTGCCGCCATATAGTCCGCTGAAGCGAGGAATGGCCTGTCGTCTCCTCCGACAATGATCAAAGCCGGCACCTTGATCTCAGGAAGAGATTTCATAACCCGAGCATCACGTTGCGCCAGCATGCCACGTGCAGCCCGCGCTAATCCTGCGGCGGAGCGATGCGTGCTCATCGCCATCTCTCTGCTTCTCGCCTGCAAAGCAGCTAGTCCCTGAGTCTCGAATCCGCTAGCAGTCTCCAGGGCGCGCTTGTTCCAGGCTGCACGCGCTTCATCATTCTTGAACCCAGGTCCCGTATCTACAAGCAGGAGAGCGCGGACACGCTCCGGATGCACTCGACAAAAAACGAGAGACATGTATCCGCCGAGCGACATCCCGCATAGGATCGCGCGCTCCGCCCCGACGGCATCCAGCAGGGCTGCCATATCGGCCACAGTTGCGTCTTCACTGTAAGCAGAGGGATCGTCGGGAGAATCTGTCTGCCCGTGACCGCGCATGTCCCAAAGGATGAGCTGGTAATCGCCGGAGAGCGGTGCGACCTGGCCGCGCCACATTTCCAACGTCGCCGAATATCCATGGGAAAGCAGAATAGCGGGGCCGTTGCCATGGATTTCATAGTTGAGATTGACGCCATCCCGATTCAACTTCGGCATTGAATTCTTTCCTTCTTTCCAGGCGCGTTAGCGGCCAACAAAGTTTCCCGGTCGGCGCTCAGTGACAGCGCGGACGCCTTCCCGGTGATCTTCAGTCAGCATAAGCCGGCTCTGTTCGGCAAACTCATGATCAGTTTGGCTCTTGACTGCATCGGCCAGGCCTCGGCGCAATGTCAATCGGGTTGAACGGACAGCCAGCGGCGCACATTCCGCAATCTCGTTGGCGAGTTGCCTGGCTGTTTCGCGCAGGCGATCTGCAGCCACGAGCACATCCGCGAGACCCCACGCCATGGCTTCTTCCGCGTGAATGCGTCGCCCGGTCAGGAACATCAAACTCGCGCGCTGAATTCCAATCAGGCGCGGGAGTGTATAGGTGAGGCCGAATCCGGGATGAATACCGAGCCGCACGAAGTTGGCGGCAAATCTCACCTCCGGCGAAACTATGCGGAAATCAGCCACCAGCGCCAGCCCCAGGCCTCCTCCAACCGTGGCGCCTTGAATGGCTGCCACTACCGGCTTCTCGCAGGCAAAGAGACGAACAGCCTCTTTATAAATGAGGCTTGCTCCCCTTGATCCCGGCTCATCACCGCCGCTTACTGCGCGCTGCTTAAAGTCGGCGCCGGCGCAAAATGATTTCCCTTCGGAAGCCAGGACAAGAGCGCGGCACGCCGCATCTTTGTCCAGGGCCTCGAACGCATCAGCTAAATCTTTGACAAGCTGATGATCAAAAAAATTGTGCGGCGGCCTGTGGATCTCCACCCAGGCGACGTGCTCTTCCAAAATTACCGACACATCACCGTACTTAGTCATCCGATCTCCCGCCTCCGAGCCTTCGTGGTGAGTTCAGGCTTTAACGTAATCGAAGCAGTTTGCGCGCGATTACCCAGCGATGCACCTCAGAGGGCCCATCATAAATCCGCATGTTGCGCACGTGACTCGCCATGAGTTGCAGTGGCGTCTCTTTGGTCATTCCCATTGCCCCGAAGGTCTGCATCGCTTTGTCCACAACGTCCCACGCCATTTCCGTGGCAAATACCTTGATCATCGAAACTTCACTGCGCACGTCGCGCCCCTGGTCGAGTTTCCATGCGGCGTCATACACCATCAAGCGACCGGCATGGATCTGGGTTGCGGCATCCGCGACCCACCACTGGATCGTTTGGCGCTCCGCCAGTGGTACGCCGAAGGTCACACGTTGCGGAGCGTACTCGCACATCATATTCAGCGCACGCTGCGCGATGCCGATGCACCAGGCCCCCATCTCCAGCCGCCGGGTGGACAGCCGCACTTGCATGGGAGCAAATCCATTCCCCTCCTTCCCCAGCAGTTTTGAGCCGGGTAACCGGCAATCCTCCAGGGCAACCTCATAGGTGAACGCTCCGCCAATCATGGGAATTTTTCGCAGGATATTAAAGCCGCGAGTGCCTTTGTCCACGAGAAAAGCAGAGATGCCACCCCGCGCTCCTTTACTTTTGTCCGTCACCGCCATCACGATGGTAAAGTCGGCTTCGGCAGCCCGGCTGAGCCAGATCTTGCGCCCATTCAGCACCCATTCGCCGTTTTCTTTTACGGCAGTAGTTATCATGGAAGCCGGATCAGATCCTGCGCCGGGCTCCGAGATTCCGATAGCTGAGATAGTTTCTCCTCGCACATAAGGAGCAAGGTATTGCTCTCGCTGCTCCTCGTTGACGGTTACCATCAACATGCGGAGGTTGGGCGAATCGGGAGGAAGCACGTAGGGCGTGATGGTTTTCCCCAACTCTTCGTTGACGCCGATCATTGCTACCGCCGGCAAGTCTGCGCCGCCAACATCTTCGGGGGCATCCAGACCCCAAAGGCCAAGTTCACGGGAGAGCTTATCGAGTGGAGCTCTCTCCGCACAGGTCAATGCTGTGCCCTTTCCACAGGCCTCGCGCTCCAGCACAAGCGGTTCCAGCGGCATGAGCTGCTCCCGCACAAAACGCGCTACCAGATCTTTGAGCATCTGGTGCTCTTCAGATAGAGCGAACTCCATGGATCATCCTCTCCCGCTTTGTGTTGCTTCAGCCTGTAACCTGTTCCCGATATTTGCTAGAATTCCGCCCGATGAAACGCCAACAATTTTTATTTCTTTTCGCAGTCTTGAGTTTTGTTCCGTTCCTGGCGCATGCCGTCGATCCCGCCGAGGTCGCCAAGTCTATCACCATTTATCGCGACGATTACGGCGTCCCACACATTTACGGCCCCACTGACGCTGCCTGCGCCTTTGGCTTCCTTTATGCGCAGGCCGAAGATAATTTCTGGCAAATTGAAGACAGCTACATTCGTTCCCTGGGGCGCGCTTCAGAGGTCTATGGAGAAAAAACTCTTGTAGATGATGAGCTGGTGCGCGCGTTGGAGATTCCGAAGCTGTCGCAGGCTGAGTATGAGCATCTCCCTACAGGCACGAAGGCATTGCTTCAGGGAGGGGCGGACGGGCTGAACTATTTTCTGGCCACTCATCCTCAGGTGAAGCCCAGGCTGTTGTCCCATTTTGAACCCTGGTACGGGCTGGCCTTTAATCGCTACGCCCTGTATTTCCAGTTCATCTATGGCCGCAGCGGATTGCGGCGTGATGAGATCAAAACCGTCACCGAGCCGCAGACATCCAGGCATGGCGCCGCTCGCCGCCCAGAACCCAAGCCCGTGTTCGCAGAGGAATTCAAGCTGGCAGCCGAATCGCAAGGCTCGAACATGTGGGCCATCACTCCGGCGAAGAGCGCCTCCGGCCACGCCATGCTCTTCATCAATCCTCACCAGCCGTTTTTTGGCACCGGCCAATGGTATGAAGGCCACGTGCACAGCCAGGAAGGCTGGGACATGTCTGGTGCTTCATTCTTCGGCTCAGTCTTGCCTACGATAGGACACAACGAATTTCTGGGATGGAGCCACACCGTGAATGCTCCGGACATCGTGGATGTCTGGGAAGAGGTGTTTGATAAGCGCAAGGAACCGCTGGCCTATCGCTACGAAGGCGGCTATCGCCAAGCCACAGAGTGGACTGACACGGTAAAGATCAAGACCGAATCCGGCATGACCGAGCGCCAGTTCACCTTGCGCAAAACGCACCACGGACCGATTGTGGCCAAACGCAACGGAAAATGGCTTTCAATAAAGATGTCGCGCTTCGAGGAGGGTGGGCAGCTCGATGAGTGGTACAACATGACCCGGGCGCGCAATCTGGAAGAATTCAAGAAAGCCATGTCCGCGACCGCGGTGCCCATGTTCAACGCCGTCTATGCCGATCGTGACGGCAACATTTTTTATGTTTACAACAGCGCTGTGCCCAGGCGCTCGCTCAAATTCGATTGGTCGAAGCCCGTCGACGGAACCACCTCAGAGACTGAGTGGCGGGGCTACCACTCGTTCGACGAGCTTCCTCAAGTCACCAATCCCCAATCCGGCTTTGTCCAAAACTGCAATTCCACGCCGTTTCTGACAACTATTTTCGAGAACCCCGACTCCAGCAAGTTTCCCAAATACATGGTCGGAGAAGGCGATACGGCGCGCGCCCGCATTTCGCGCCGCATTCTCTGGAACAAAGACAAATTCACCTTCGACGAATGGGCCCGCGCCGGCTTTAACACCTATGTGATCCAGGCTGAATCTGAACTGGCCGACCTGGCAAAAGCCTGGAGCCAGACGCCGAGCACGAAAGCCGCTGAGGCCTATGCTGAGTTGGAAAACTGGGACCACGTGAGCCGGACCACCTCCGTTCCCATGACGCTGTTCGTCTTATGGCATGAAAAGCAGCGCGGTACCGCCGTGGTTCATGCAACAGGCAAGCAGGACCCCGTGCAATCTCTGGAGCAGGTGATGGACGACCTGACGGAGAAGTTTGGAACCTGGCGCGTGCCCTGGGGCGATCTCAACCGCCTTGAGCGGCGTCAGTCCGGCGGTGACGAGCCCTTCCGCGACGACGTGAAGAGTCTTCCGGTAGCCGGCGCTCCGGGTGATGTAGGCATCGTATTCAACTTTTATGCGCGCTCGGAGAAGAACCAGAAGCTTCGCTATGGCGTGGCCGGCCATTCCTTCATCAGCGTGGTAGACTTTGCGCCCCAAATTCAGGCGCGCTCCATTCTGGTATTCGGTGAAAACTCAGATCCAAAGTCTCCGCACTACTTCGATCAATCGGAGCTGTACGCAAACCAGAGGTTCAAGCCGGCATATTTCACGCTGGAAGAAATAAAAGCGCACGCTGAAAAAACTTATCATCCGGGAGAATGAGATGTGACCGAACCCAAAAATCTTCTTTCCGGAATCCGGGTGATCGACTGCGGGACGTACATTGCCGGCCCCGCAGCAGCCAGCATCATGTCCGATTTCGG
>DATDNH010000079.1:0-9122 GCA_036518395.1 Candidatus Angelobacter sp.
CGCGCAAAACGCATCCAAAGCACCTCCGAAAGTACTGCTAGCACAGACTCTGGACGTTTACGCCAATCAGGCCCCTTCGCAGACTCCGGCCCAGCAGGTAGGGCCTTCGGAGAACCAGCAACAGATACAAACTCCACAGCAGCAAAATCGTGGGGTTCAAAATTTATCGCCAAACCTATCGCCCAATCAGTCCAACAATCACTCCGTTCCACCGCAAGCGCAGAATCCGTTTTCGGGAAACGCCATCAACCAGAACAACTCCGCGAATGCCCCGCGTCCGCACTTTCCGAATCCGGAACAGCAAACGCAGCAAATAAGGCCGGCCACGAATCAGGAGACGCCATCCAACAGCGCATCACAAGGCCAGTCTGCAAATCAGGCAGTGCAGCAGCAGGAGATGTCGCAAAGCAGTTCCCAAGCCGGTCAAGGCATGGTTGAGAAACCACCGCCGAAGGAAAAAAAATCAGAATCAATGCAGCGTCAGGTCGAGCCGCAAAGTGAGTTTGGCCAGAGTGCTGTCTCCAACACGGTACCGGAGGAATCCGACTTCCGACGCGTGATCGGTTCGCAAAGCAGCGGCGCGGTGGCGCGCTTTCTGGAAGACAAACTTCGCCTGATGGTCTGGTATCGCCCCAGGAATGGCGGGCTTGTGTTCGGGTCGCAGATTGCGCAGCAAAAGCTGATCGAGAACATTCAACCATTGCTCCGGTCACCGGACGTGCAGAAGGGCGAACCTGCAGCAAGATCCGGTCCTGACTACATTCTGGCGATTCTTGATGATCGTGGCAGACCAGTGGCGGTTTCAAGGGAAGGTGCCCGGCTGGACTACAAACATCCGTTTGTGGCGACCGAGATAGGGGAAGCCTTGCCTCACTGGGAGGCCGCTCTCTATCTTGTTGATGTCCGCGAAATCAAGCGCTCGGCGTCAACGTTGCAGCTCACGTTGGGGTCAATTGTTGCCGTGCTGGTGGCGGCCATTCTTCTCGGCGGATGGCTCATGGCGACCGACGTTCGCCGACAAATGCGTCTGGCGCAACAGAAGACGGATTTCGTCAGCAATGTCTCCCACGAACTCAAGACTCCGCTCACTTCAATCCGCATGTTTGCAGACATGCTGGCGGAAGGACGAGTGGACGAACGCGACCGCCAGACCAATTATCTGCGCATCATTTCGGCGGAATCCGCCCGACTGACGCGCCTCATTAATAATGTGCTGGATTTTGCCCGCATGGAGCGGGGCGCCCCCGGAGGCGAGCGCAGGCCCTGTGATCTCGTACAGGTTGCCAGAGAGGCAGTGGATACCTGTCAACCCCATTTTGAAACCGTCGGAATCAAAGTTTCGCAGGAGATCCAGACAGACACCCTGCCGGTAATCGCCGATCGCGATGCGCTGGCGCAGATCGTTCTCAATCTGCTGTCCAATGCGGAGAAGTATGGAGGCAACGAAGTTCTTGTGCGCGTGCGGCGGGAAGAAACTGAGGATCGCGCTACGGGCTGCGTCGATGTGATGGACCGTGGTCCTGGGATCCCGGCGAAAAAGCGGGAAATTATTTTTCAGCCTTTTCAGCGTCTCAATGATTCGCTCGCCAGCGGTGTTACCGGCTCAGGGCTCGGACTGACACTGGCGCGGCGCATCGCGCAGGCGCATGGCGGGAATGTGACCTACTCTCCGCGGGAGGGAGGCGGAAGCTGCTTCACGCTGACGCTGCCGCTCCCAATGTCAGAAACGGAAAATAGGCCGGCTAGCTCCGGAAATGCATCATGAAAACCAAAATCCTGGTCGTCGAAGATGACGTAAACATTCGCTTTGGGCTGGTCGAGCTGTTGACCAGTGAGGGCTTCACGGTGGAAGCCTGCGCGCGCGGCGATTCGACTTTGTCTGCGGTCGAGCAGCACCGGCCGACCTTGATCGTCCTCGACATCATGCTGCCCGGCCTGAACGGCTACGACATCTGCAAGCAGCTTCGCGCCCGCGGCTACCAGGGACTGATCCTGATGCTCACGGCGAAAGGCCAGGAAATGGACAAGGTGATTGGCCTCGAGCTTGGCGCCGACGATTATGTGACTAAGCCGTTTGGACTGCGCGAACTCACCGCCCGGGTACACGCTCTGCTGCGCCGCAATCGCCAGCCGGAAATTTCTGACGGCAGCCCACAGTCTTTTGGCGACTGCACGCTTGATCCAAAGACCTTTGAACTCAAGAGGGGAAAAAAGTCAATTTCACTTTCCGCTCGCGAGGTCAAACTCTTTCAGATTTTCATCAACCATCCCAATGAGGTGCTTTCCCGCGACCGCCTCCTTAATGAAGTCTGGGGATATGAGTACTATGGAACTACGCGGACGCTCGACCAGACGATTGTGCAGCTCAGGAAGAAACTCTCAGATGTCGGCGCTGATCCGAAGCAGATCGCTACGGTGCATGCGTATGGATACAAATACAGCAGTAGTTAGTACTTAGCAAAGGCAAGATCCAAAACGTCACCACGGAGACGCGGAGGCACGGAGAAAAAGTTAAACGGAAATCAACTGCTGGGTTTATAAATGCTGAGTACTAACTACTGTCTTCCACTTCCAGTCGGCAAATTTTTTGCGCAGCTCCACTTTCGATAGTTTTCCGATTGAGGTGTGCGGCAGTTCATCGACAAAGACGAAATCATCGGGCAATTGCCATTTGGCAAATTTTTGGCTGAGAAAATCGCGCAGCTCTTCGACGGTCGGCTTCGTTCCATCTTTAGCGACTACAACTGCCAGCGGTCTTTCCTGCCACTTGGGATGAGAAATCGCAATGACCGCGGCTTCGCGCACTGCCGGATGACTCATCAGGGCATTTTCCAGATCCACGGAGCTGATCCACTCACCCCCTGATTTGATCAAGTCTTTGGTGCGGTCAACCAGCTTAATGCAGCCGTCAGGATCCATTGTGGCCACGTCGCCGGTACGGAACCAGCCGTCGCGACTCCAGCGCTGCGCCGCTTCGGGCGCTTTGTAGTACGAACCGGTAACCCATGGGCCACGCACCTCCAGTTCGCCCATAGTTTCCCCGTCCCATGGAGCTTCGCCTTCGGGGGTCATGATGCGCAGCTCAACAAAAGGAAGCGGCCATCCCTGCTTGGCGCGCGAGGCATACTGCCGGTCTTCCGGCCAGCTCTCCATCGCGCCTCTGATGCGCGACATTGTTGCCGCGGGCGAGGTTTCGGTCATGCCCCAGGCATGAATGATGTGCAGCTTGTGACGATCGAGTGCACGAATCAATCCCTCAGGCGGAGCCGTACCACCGCACATGATGCGCACATCGTGCTCGCGCTTCCACCGGCCTTTAAATTTTTCCAGCAATTCCAGGACCGGCAGCCAGATCGTGGGAACAGCGCCTGCAAGCGTGACGCGCTCCTGCTCGATCAAGTCCAGAATGCTCTCCGCGTCCAGAAACGATCCCGGAAACACCAGCTTTGCGCCAACCATCGTGGCAGTGTAGGGCATGCCCCAGGCGTTGGCGTGAAACATGGACGAGCCGATCAGAACGCAGTCACGCTCAGAGAGGGCAACACTGTCCGCCATGGCGTGCGACATGCTGTGAAGAACCGTGGAACGGTGCGAGTAAAGCACACCCTTGGGATTTCCCGTAGTACCGGAGGTGAAACACATGGAAGCGCCGTCTTGTTCGCCGATGTCGGGATACTGGAGGTTTCCAGTAGCCTGGTTCAGCCACTCTTCATAGCCTTCATATCCTGGCGACAGAGTGCTGTCAGAGTGGCGCACAACGAAAATGCGCTCGAAATTTACCTGGGGTTTGAACTTGTCCAGCGTAGGAAGCAGCACATCGTCGACGATCAGGAAACGGTCCTGAGCGTGATTGACGATGTAAGCAATTTCATTCGGATGCAGACGCAGATTCAGGGGATGAAGCACCCCTCCGGCCACAGGCACACCAAAATAACATTCGAAGTGGACGGAGTGGTTCCACAGGAGCGTTGCAACACGATCGCCGCGCTGAAGTCCGGCGCGAGTGATGCACTCAGCCAGCGCTCGTGCCCGGCGGTAAAAATCGGAGTAGGTGTAGCGACATAGTGAGCGGTCCGGCCTGCGCGAGACCAGCTCCCGGGGGCCAAAAAGCTTTCCCGCGCGCTCCAGCATCGGCACGAGCGTCAGCGGATAATTCATCATCGTGTGCATGGAGGGAGATTTTATACCACGAGGTTCAACAGCAGAGTACGTTGGTTTGGCAGGGTCAGGACCTACCTCATGCCAAGATCGCCCTGGATCTGGACGGTGGTGAACTTATTTTTCTCGACCACGACTTCAGGCGAATGGATCAGCGGATATCGCGTTTCCGGAGATTGTGTAATAACGTATTTGCCCGGGGGCACCGCTACTCTGAACTCGCCTTTGCTGTCGGTTGTTGTGGTCGTCACCACCTGTTGATCGGACGCGTTTCGTATCGCCAGCTTCCCTTCGTATGGACGCGGAGGACAGCTCTCACCAATTCGCTGCGGTCCCGGGCAGTTACCCGTAAGGGCGACCTTCCCTTTGATTCCACTCGTCGGCTTCGAATGGCTCTTGGGTACGCAGATTCCGATGGAGGTCAGCGCGAAAGCCAGTAGGACAACGGCAATATAGCGTGGAAACATACCTATAGGATAGATCATTCCTGTTGGCTGATTGCTGACTTCGATCGCTCTTAAATAGTGTGCCACTCCAAACGCAAGGTCCCTCCGATTCTCCACTTCCGTGGAGAACCCTCGGGATGACGGAGCGTAATTGTGAATGTTCTACTTATACGTAATGGTCATCTTGTCGATATACACGTGATAGGGATCGGGGTTCAAATTGCTGTCGAGCTGAACAGCGTCAGAAAATTCGTCGCTGGCGCCTGTGTTGACGGCATCGTGACGGATATTCACCGCCATGCGAACACCGTCCACTGTCAGCGCATCATGAAAAACTGACTTGGTGCTGGAGTCATTGTGGTATTCCGCCACAATGTGATGCCAGGTTCCGGGAGAGAAGCGCTGAAGAGTAAGTCCGGACTCCTCCCATTGCTTCGCTCCGTAATTGAAGATTCTCCACGTGTTCTCCTGGTAGTTTGCCTGCCAACCGAAGTTGTAGGTCCAGCCATTCAAGCGCTGCTGGCACTCAAACTCAAAAGCCTGAGGCAGGTTTTCCATTCCATTGGGAATGTAGACATCGAATTCATAGGCGAGATACGCAAATTGAGTTTGGACGACTGGATTGTCCTGCCAAAAATAGGCATTCGTATACGGCACAGTTGCCGAGATGGCGAACTGCGTAGAGGCGCCGCTTTCGCTGGGCGTAGCGATGTTGTCCGTCCAGGAGTAGTTGGCGATGGCGCCGCCGCCGCCATCATTGCCGCAGGCGCCGCAGGTGTTCCAGGGATGCCCCTGAAGATTGGTCAGTGTGGTTGCGCCGGATGGCGCCAAACTCCCATTTCCCGCTGGAGGTTGGTATAACGTTGTGTTTTTTGCAGAGTAAGAACCGGCGCAGGAAATCACGCCTGATGTGAGTAGAAGCAGAGCAAAGCACGAGCCTATCCCAAAGCACCGACGTCGCACGAGCGCCTCCTGGACGAAAGTGGCCTGGGATTCTGGCGCTCAATGTAGCTTGTGAGTAGGCGAATTGGAGTCCGAGAAAAACCTGAGTTGCGGGAAAACTTAATACCGATTAAGCAGATAGTTAACTGGTAGCAGCTCGACGTTGGCCGTTGGCCTTAGCCTTTGGCCCTGGCGCGTAACTTCTTAATCCTCAAAGCAGGCACGAAGTGTTGTCGTCAAAATCAGAATCAATTTCCGCCGCTGGTTGGCTGCGCGTAGCGGCGAAAGAAGCTGTCCTGCTTCCATTGCGGACGCCCTTCCTGGTTTGCGACGCGCAGCGTCAACGTGCGGACAATCTCTTCGTATTTGGCTGCGGCGGAGAGATCCACGGGCTGGTTCAGATCGTCGGAAGGCGCGTGATATCGCTGTGTGAGCCAGTCTTTGAAAATCTGCTGTTCCGGTGATCCTTTTTCAAAGCCGACCTGCATGGCGAGGCCGGGAATCCCGTGGCGGATAAAGTTGTACTGGTCGCTTCGGATGAACACATTGCGCTGCGGCTCCGGGTCAGGTTGCGGCCTTACACCCAGGGATTGAGCGATGCCGGCTGCTTCCTGGCCCAGATCAGACTCATTGAGTCCCAAAATAGTAATAATCTTCAGGGGCACGATCGGCAGAAACATGTCAGTATTGATGTCCGCCACCATGGACTCGGTTTTTACCGTCGGATGCGCGGTGAAGTATTTTGATCCCAGCAGCCCTTTTTCTTCCCCGGTGACAAAGACAAACAATAGGGAACGTTTGGGCTTCTCCGCCGATTTTTTCAGGGACGCAGCCATATCCAGCAGAAGCGCGCTCCCGGAACCATTGTCCATGGCTCCGTTGTAGATGCGGTCGCCGTTGATGGGCTCGCCAATGCCGATGTGATCTATGTGCGCTGATAGCACGACATATTCGTTCTTCAGGTTGGGATCGCTGCCCGGATATTTGGCAATGACGTTAGCAGACTCCACGATTTTCTTTTCCACCTTCGCTTTTGCCCTGATCGAGCCGGCCAGTGAAAAACGCGGCAGCTGCTTTCTATCTTTCGCGATGTTCAGAATTTCCTGAAAAGTGCGTCCAGAGCCTTCAAAAAGCTGCTCCGCTTTTGCCGGATTGAAAGCCACAGAAAGCTTCTGCCCTTTGGTTTCGTCAAATTCCTCTCCAACCAGGGCCATATTGGGATGGGTACGGTTCACCGAGATGCGCGACCACGGAATGTCCATTGAGGCAGGATTGAAGATGGTGATCGTTCCCACGGCTCCTGCTTTTTGCAGTGCCTTCCATCGCTCTCCCTGGGACGAATAGTGAGCGGACAAGGGCCCGGGAATCTCGGCGGGTGATCCGGCCAGCATGACTGCAACTCTCCCTTTCAGGTCGAGTCCGGCCAGGTCGTCATAATTCATTTCCGGCACTGTGAGGCCGTATCCCACAAATACCAGAGGAGCTTCCACGGAGGGCGCCAGATCGATGCGAGTGCTGAAGATGGCATCATCGCCCAGCGTGAGCAGCTGCGCTTTACCATCGCGCACCAGCGCCAGGCTGGAGTCTTTCTCAACAATCTGCCGCGATTCGAACTTCACCGGTTGGTAATAGCCGTTCACCCCTGCCGGCTGTAAGCCGTCTTGCTTGAGCTGCTCGACTACATAAGCCTCTGCCTTGCGCAGGCCCGCGCTGCCGGTTTCACGGCCTTCCATGTTGTCGTCGGCCAGAACTTTCACATGGTCCCACCAGGTCTTGCCGTCGAAGTGAGTTTCAGCGGGCTGCTGGGCACAGGCAAAACAAACGACCAGCGAGCAAAAAATCAGAGGCAGTGGAGTTTTCTTCATTAGAGCCCTCAGGAGACGTTTAGAAACAAAAAAGCATAGCACGTTGAAAGCGGTTGTTCCTCTCTGGCGCTAAATGATTCATGGAAAACTCGACTTATGCCATGGACAACGGCCCCTTTATCCGTTTTTATTTGTGAGAAATCCGGGCTAGGGCTCTATCAACCGTTCGGATTCGGAGCGGGCTGGTTGCTGCGAAACGCGGCGCTAACGTCGGGTTTTAACAGGTACCAGATGATCAAAGCATTTATAGCGAGCCAGAACATGTTCCAGAAAAGAGTGAGTATGCTCCATCGGGCTGCATCCCCTGCGAATAATTCTTGCAATAAGGAAACAACGCCAAGCGCTGACAAAACAATGGCGACAATGCGTGCCCAGTTCTTGAGCCGCCAAAGGCCTCGACCAAGCACGGCTTCCAGCGCCGCAGCAAAAAGAAGAGCTATTCCACCAAGGCCCACAGACTGAAGCGCGCCAACAGTGACGCTCGAGTCTGTTTGGTGAATCATGTTAACGAGTGCAGTAACTCTGAGAATGATCGCGATTCCAAGACAGACAAAGAGGACGGCCAGGAGATAACAAGAGATGGCAATAATCGTAACGCCAAGGGGCCTTCTCATATGCTTTTCCTAGACTCACTGCTATAGGTTTCCTGGGAATTGTACCGCTTACCGTTGTTTTAGCTCTGGCGGATTCTTTGTCTTGCCATGATTAGATCGTCATCGGGTTAGGGCCGAGAAATTCCTCTGGCGAACACGCGGAACGAGACCGAGCACTAGCGAAATCAGGCCAAAATAAACCAGGAAGTTAAGCAAGAATCCTGCTGCCGGGGCAATGTTATTTTGCAACTTTGTCCCGCCATGGCCACCAGCTATGAGCAAACTCAACGCGAGACCTGGATACAGCAAAAGGAAAACAACTCGCGAGTACGTGAGATATGCCAGCACAGTCAAAGGCCCCACAAACAGAGCCGAAAACAACATTGCGGGCGGCCAGATTCTTCGTAGCATAGTGATGACCTTTGGTGAATCTACTTCGTCCTATTTTCAACTGCACCGCGGGCATAAGCCAAACAAAAAAAGGCCCCGAAGCGAGTTCGGGGCCAAAGGCTTTTTAGCTTATTCGCTAAAAGCTGAACTTCAACCGCATCCGCATGGAGCGGCCAAAGGATTCTGTTTGGGTTACGTCGAGGAACGTTGTCGCCTGGCCGGCGGGTGTTGTAGTACCACTGTTGACCGTTCTGGGCGCCACGAAGTTTCCAAAGTTGGTGGTGTTAAGCGCGTTGTACATCTCAACGCGGTATTCAAGGCTTGTGCGCTCTGTAAACTTGAACTTCTTGGCAATCGAAAGATTCAAGTTGCTCAGGCCCGGGGCAAACAGCGTGTTTCTTCCAACCGTGTTGCCATTCGGAGGACCGATACCCTCAATCCAGTGAACCGTGTTGGGGTTGATGCACGTTAATGTTAGAGGAGCAGGCGCAGCTAGGTCCGGATTCGAAAACCCGGAAGGGCACCAGCCCTGACCAGGCAGCGCTCCCGGATTCGAAGCGGGAGGTGTTGTCGGGGCCAAGTTCCCCCGTGTGTTAAGCGGGGCCCCGGGATTGCTGATGTCTGGACGGTCCGGTCCGGTTTGGCCGTCACCATTGCGGTCAGAGCCGTTGGACATGGTGAATGGAAAACCGGTCTGCCAGTGGGCGACGCCGCCGATACTCCAGCCG
>DATDNH010000080.1:0-13118 GCA_036518395.1 Candidatus Angelobacter sp.
CGAGTGGTGCATTTTCAGCCGAACTACCGGTTCCGCCGCAAGCAGTAGCGGAACCAGCCGCGCCACCGGTTGAGCAGGTAACTCCTGCAGCCAGCGCAGCGGAAGAGACCGCAGAACTGCAGCCTTTAGAGGCAGCGAAGAAGGTGGAACCGGCGGCCGCAAGTGTGGCGCCGAGCTTTGTGGCAGCCATTCCCGATACGGAACCAATTCCTGTTTATCGCGAGCCGGAAGTCAGCGCTCCTCCAGAGCCGGAGAAACCTGTTGTCCAGGCAAGCACCGAAACTGATGTGCAGGCCAAGGCGCTCGAGACGAGCGCATTCATCGATCCTGGCCTGGCGATTCATGTAGCCAGCTTCGATCCGTTTACCGCAAAAGTGGACTCTGAACTGGAAAAGATTGAGGCCATTGTTTCGGCTTCCGAAGCGCGGCATGCCGAGGTGGAGCCGGAAGTCACGTCGCAAAATGGCTTTGCGCCCGGGGCCACGAAAGATGCGAGTTCTGCTGACGCCGAGTTTGAGGCTCGGGTGGCGGCAGCGATGGCAATTTACGACCAGCCCGTTGAAGAAAAAACGCAAGGCACGGATGCCTCGGCCGAAGTTGTGCGCGAGCCGGAGCTGGCGGAACCAACCCCTTCGTTCGAATACTCTCCCCCAGTGACTGCACCAGCTGTTGAGATTCCGGTTGAGACCTCTGCCGCGGAAAGAACTGAATATGCGGCAGAGGCGACTCCGGCATTCGAAACAGCGCAGCCGGTGAGCGATGCTCCTGCTGTTGCGGAGGCTGTGGCTGAAGCGCCTCAACCTGCGGAAGAGGCTCCGATCAGTGTTGGCCCCATGCTCGTTACCAGAGAGGTCACTCAAGTCATCCCGGTGTACCGGGAGCCGTCAGCACAGGCTAATACTGAGGAACCCATCAGCGCGGGGCCAAGATTCGTCAGCATGGAGGCCACACAGGTCATCCCGGTGTACCTGGAGCCGCCAGCAGAAGCGGCGCAAGCAGAGCCAGAGCCCGCACCAGTGGCGGAGGTTGCGGCTCAACTTCCGCAGGAAACTCAGGCCATTGATGAACAGGTTGCAGCCGAAGTGAAAGCCGAGCTGCCGAATCTTCCTGAGGATGCCACCGGCATGGACACGATGATGATCAGCGCGGTGGCGGACCGCATTCTGGATCGCCTCAAGCCACAACTGATTGAAGAAATCGCGCGCGAGTTAAAGAAGAAGAAGTAGCAACTGGCAATTGGCAGTTAGCCAAACGAACCCAAAGAACGTCTCGCCGCGAATTCACGCGAAAAAACGCGAATAAGAATCTCACCTCCAGCGTCTAACAACCACGGGCGATTGCAGGATGGTTCTTGCACAGTTTGCCGGGAGGAGGGAAGGACGCCCCCTCGGAGCGCCAGTGGAGATTTCACCTGAACCACGTTGTGATGTAATCGCGGTCTCTCAACAGTTGACCTTTTCGGTAGTTTGCAAAATGCCCTTTCCCAAAGGAGTAGCCCTTGGTTATGTCGCCGATCTGTTCGCCAGTTTGGCTGCCGCTATTTCTTTGCAGGCTTGCCTCCTGGTTTCTCGGTGAAGCTGAAGTTTTTTAGAGCGAGTTGGGCAATCGGATGCGGCCACGACTCGATATTGCTTAGGCGCGGTCCAAGGGGCATCACGCTGGTCTTGTAAAATCCGTCACGCTTCGGAACTCTGATACCCGCTTCGTAGGTCAGCCAATGTTCGGTTCGATTCGCAATCGTAAACAGCATCATTCCGTTCTCTTGTTTGAAGCTGAGTACGAGATTCGCTTTCTTAAGATCAGGCTCTTCGGTGATGCTCAGCACCAGTCCGTCTGCCGCCCCAGCGAGGTTCACACCGAATTTGTCTCCCGGGGACATGAGCACAACATTGTTTGCAATGGGGCCCGTTTCAGAGCGAGGGGCAGTTTGCTCTTGTCCCAACGCAGACCAGCACAGGCACCCAACAAGCAACGCAATTCGAATTTCCATGCTGCCGATTGTAGCAACGAACGCAAGGATGCACCCGATCATCGGTCAGTTGACGCTATCAGGCGTTTACACTCAGAACCCGGTCGTGAGTGTAAACGCCTGCTCTCGACAATCTCATCGCACCGCTGCATAATCACGGAGGAAATGAGTGCGCGTGTTATAGGGAGCTATGTGCAAGACACGAACCACGCCAAGTGGATCGAGATTTATCCCGTAACAAGCATCACGGTAATTCAACAGGCCGCTTGATGACTTGGGACCATCTGCCGTTGGAGGAAGCGCAGAAGGAAGTTCTGCGCGAGATGGCCTTGCATGCCACGAAGGTGCGGAGTGCGTCTCCTCCTACCTGCGGCCTTGCCGCTCTGTTTACGGGACCCGGCGGCACGGGAAAGACTATGGCCGCGGAGGCGCTCGCCCAGGGGTTGAATGTCAAGCTCCAGCGGATTGATCTGGGCCAGGTGGTCAGCAAATTCATCGGCGAGACGGAGAAGAACCTCGAGCGAATCTTCGCCGCCGGGGAGGCTGGCGGCGCGATTCTCTTCTTCGATGAGGCAGATGCGCTTTTCGGCAATCGCAGCGAAGTGAAAGACAGCCACGATCGCTTCGCCAATCTGGAAGTAAACTACCTCTTGCACCGGATCGAGGGCCATCCCGGCCTGGTCATCGTCGGCATCAACAATCGTCAAACAGTTCTCGGCTGATTCTCCGGATTTCG
The DNA here is from genome assembly GCA_036518395.1 of Candidatus Angelobacter sp. Taxonomy (GTDB): domain Bacteria; phylum Acidobacteriota; class Terriglobia; order Terriglobales; family Acidobacteriaceae; genus Angelobacter. The sequence goes on from DATDNH010000080.1 coordinate 2,706, forward strand.
GCGGTGAGACGCCCGAGCGTTCGAAGGGCAGGAGGGCAACTTTGCGTATGCAGCTCTAGGGTGTAGAAAAACGCGCCCTCAATGCGCATAAAACCCCAACGTCAGTTTGCCCACCACTGTTTCTCGCCTGTAATATCGTGATTTAGATCATCTTCGAACGAATGCCACACGAGCTCCCGAAAACCTATGATCCGGGCGCGATTGAGCCGCGCTGGGCGGAGTATTGGATCCGCGAAAACCTCTTCGCGGTGAAGACGCCGCAGCCTGGCTCCGCAGAGGCGAAAAAGCCGGTATTTTCGCTGCTGCTGCCGCCGCCGAACGTCACCGGACGCTTGCACATGGGACACATGCTCAACCAGACGGAGATGGACATCATCATGCGCTGGAGGCGCATGCGTGGGTTCCTGACTTTGTGGCTTCCGGGGACGGACCACGCCGGAATCGCGACACAGATGATGGTGGAGCGCCAGCTTGCCAGCGAGGGCACCAGCCGGCAGAAGCTGGGCCGGGAAGCGTTTGTCCGGCGCGTCTGGTGCTGGAAGAAGCAGTATGGCAGCGCCATCACCGATCAGATGAAGCGTCTGGGCGCTTCCGTCGACTGGACACGTGAATACTTCACCATGGATGAAGACCTGTCACGCGCGGTGACAGAGGTTTTTGTCCGCCTCTATGAAGAAGGCCTGATCTATCGCGGGAAGTACATTGTGAACTGGTGTCCGCGATGCATGACCGCCATCTCCGATCTGGAGGTGGTGCACGAGGATTACGCGGGCAAACTCTATCAGATCCGTTATCCGGTTTCAGGAGGTTCGGGTGAGTTTCTGACCGTTGCGACCACGCGGCCGGAGACCATGCTGGGCGATACTGCGATCGCCGTAAACCCGAAAGACCGGCGGTACTCAAATCTTCTTAAACAAAAAGTAATTGTTCCACTAATCGAACGCCAAATTCCCATCGTCGCTGACGATTTCGCTGATCCGCAGTTCGGCACTGGAGCTGTCAAAGTGACTCCTGCTCACGATCCCAACGACTTCCAGATTGGCTTGCGCCATAACCTGGAGCAGGTCAACGTGATGGACGAGCAGGGCATGATGAACGAAAACGCGGGAGCGTACGCGGGTCATGATCGTTTTGAGGCGCGCGAGATGGTCCTGCGCGATTTGCAAAAACAAGGACTGCTGGCCGGCGCCAAGGACTACACCTACGCGATCGGAAAATGCGACCGCTGCCGGACCATTGTGGAGCCGCGGCTATCCACGCAGTGGTTCGTCGCCGTCAACAAGCAGCCCAAAGCGGGAGGGCCAAGCCTGGCTGCGGTGGCGACAAAAGTAGTTCAGGACGGGGAAATCCGGATCACACCGGAAAATTTCAGGACAGTTTATCTGAACTGGATGGAGAACATTTACGACTGGTGCATCTCGCGGCAGCTTTGGTGGGGGCACCGGATTCCGGCGTGGCATTGCCTGGACTGTAACGAGATTACCGTCGCGCGTTCCACGCCTGCCCAATGCTTGAAATGCGGCAGCGGCAAGCTGGAACAGGAACAGGATGTACTCGACACGTGGTTTTCATCGGCCTTGCTGCCATTCACGAGCCTGGGCTGGCCGGAAACGACGCGAGACCAGGAAGTTTTCTATCCCACGTCGCTGCTGATCACAGGTTTTGACATTCTCTTCTTCTGGGTGGCGCGCATGGTCATGATGGGCTGCCACTTCATGGCCGATCATGCGCAGGGCATCGTTCCATTTCGGGAAGTCTATATCCATGCGCTGGTGCGCGATGCCGAGCGGCAGAAGATGTCGAAGGTGAAGGGCAACGTCATCGATCCCATTGAGGTCACGGAAAAGTACGGTACGGACGCAGTGCGTTTCACTCTGGCTTCCATGGCTTCGCCGGGCACAGACATCGCATTTTCTGAAGACCGCACGGAAGGCTATCGGGCCTTTGCCAACAAAATCTGGAATGCGGCGCGGTTCGTCTTCATGAATCTGGATCGCGCAGGCCAGGGCGCCAGTTTGACTGAAAGAGCGCCGGAAAGCGAACTGCAACGCCTGGAGAACCGCTGGATCCTATCCCGCTTCCATCGTGTTGCCGGTGAGGTGAACCAGGACCTCGCCAATTACAGATTTGACGAAGCCGCGAATGCTGTTTACAAGTTTTTCTGGGGCGATTTCTGCGACTGGTACGTGGAAATCATCAAGCCTCGGCTGGCTGGACCAGCAGAAGAGGCTCGGGGGGCGCTGGCTTTTCTCGGTGTCGTTTTTGAAGGAGCATTGCGGCTGCTTTCTCCTTTCATGCCTTTCATTACTGAGGAAATCTGGCATGCGATCTATGAGGGAAAGCCTCCGAGCAAATCAATAGCCTTGACGGCGTATCCGGAGCTCGACGCCGGCCGGCTGAATGATGCTGCGGAGCAGGACATGACGATTCTGCAGGACCTGATCATCAGCATCCGTAACATGCGCGCTGAGATGAAAATAGAGCCGAAGCGAAAGGCTCCGGCAAGGATGTTTGCCGGCGCTCAGGTAAGAAGGCTGATCGAGGAGAATCGTGGAATGATTGAACGGCTCGCCAGCGTGGAGGGACTGGAGTTCGCGAGCCAATCATTGGCCAACACGCGAGGAGCGCGGGTTACGGCCAACTTTGAAGTCTGCATTGTTTACGAAGTTGATGTTGCTGCCGAGCGGGAGCGGCTGACCAAAGAACTCAAAAAGCTGGAAAACGAGTTGGCCAATCACCAGCGGCAACTGGCAAACGAGCAGTTTCTGAGCAAAGCCCCGGCGCACGTGGTGGACGGAATACGCAAACGTGTGGCCGAGCTTGAAGTGCTGATACAAAAGATTCGCGCTGCGCTTGATAACCTGGGTTAAGCTTTAAAAAAAGATTATGGATTGGCACAACCGGAGAGTTTCTTCCATTCTGGAGCATGCGCTGCTGGAGGATAAGGCCACGAGCGATGCCACTTCGCGGGCCTGCATTGACGCGCAACAGCGCGCCACTGCCACCATCATCGCGCGCCAGGACTGCGTTCTCTCCGGACTGGGCGCTATTTCGACCATTCTGGAGATTTATGAACGGTTGGATTTCAACGTCATCGGTCATCCGGAAGTGACGAGTCATGGCGAAATCTTCGATGGTGTGCGCCTGCATACCGGACAATCCATCGCCGTGGTGCGTCATAACGCGCGCGTGTTGCTCTCCTGCGAGCGCGTGATTCTGAATGTGGTGCAGCGCCTGAGCGGAATCGCCACATTGACGCGCAAGTTTGTCGACTGCGTGCAAGGCACCAATGCCCGCATTCTGGACACCCGCAAGACCGTGCCCGGACTGCGAGTGCTGGACAAGTATGCGGTGCGCTGCGGCGGCGGACAGAACCATCGCCTGGACCTTTCTGACGGGGTGCTGATCAAGAACAATCACATCGCACTCGCCGGCGGGGTGGCATCGGCGCTGCAGAAGGCGATTCAAAATCGGCGCGGAGAGCAGCCCATCGAAATTGAGGTGCGCACGCTGGGGGAACTGGAAGAAGCGTTGAACCACGGCGCGGAAGCGGTGCTCATGGACAACATGAATGTGGAAGAGGTCCGCCGTGGCGTGCAACGCATTCGTTCCCATTCGCGCCGGATCCCCATTGAAGTTTCCGGGGGCGTCCGGCTGGAAAATGTGCGCGCTTATGCGGAAACCGGTGTGGATTATATTTCTGTCGGGGCGCTCACGCACTCAGCGCAAGCTGTGGACCTGAGCATGAGAATTTTCCCGGCGTAGCATTTACTTCCTGGCCGAAACGCGATTGTGAGTTGCGGTAAACTCATTCAATCGCGTTAGCGGGTCGTTGCAAACGACACTGACCCGCTAATCACAATAGCGGAGACAGTCCAACGTGCAGCCGGAACAGCTATTGCCTGAAATCATCGGCCCTCTGGTGCGAAACACGATTTTTTTCGGCCATATCCAACATTGGCAGCAAGCCGATTCCACCAATTTACTGGCATCCCGCGCGGCGGCGGAAGCCGAATCGCACGTGGAACCTGCATCTGAGGGTGAAGTGTTTCTGGCGGAAGAGCAGACCGCAGGCCGGGGGCGAGGAATCAACAAATGGCACTCTGAACGCGGAACCGGCATCTATTGTTCCGTAATTCTGCGTCCGCAAATCACTCCTTCAGACACTCTCTGGCTCTCCCTGATTTCTGCCGTGGCGGTGCAGGATGCAGTCAGGGAGGTCACCGGGCACGTGACCGACATTCGCTGGCCCAACGATCTCCTGATCAATGACAAAAAGTTCTGCGGCATTCTCACGGAATTGAGCACGGAGGGCAGGCGAGTGCGGCATGCCATTGTGGGGATTGGGGTAAATGTAAACCAGAAGGAATTTCCCGATGAATTGCGCACTATGGCGACATCCTTACGGCTGGAGACCGGGCGGGAGTGGTCGCGGGTGGACCTTACGGCGGCATTGCTGAAATCGCTGGATCGTGAATATCGCGGCCTGCTGCGTGCCATCAACAGTCCGGTGCGCAACGCCGCGCTGCGGTTTGAGCAAATCCTGAAGCGCGTGGAAGCACGTTCATCGTATGCTTACGGGAAAGAGGTGCAGGTGGATGAAGAAGGCGGATACAGTGGCGTAACGGACGGGCTGGACGCACAGGGTTTTTTGCGCGTGCGCACCAAACTTGGGGTACGCATGGTGATATCCGGGAGCGTTCGGCCACTGGCAAGGAGACCCGATGCTGCTGGTGATTGATGTGGGCAATACCAATACCGTGCTCGGCGTCTACGCCATGCACTCCGCTGGATTCGTGGAGGCGAATAAAGGCACGCGCATGGTGGCGCACTGGCGGGTCGCCACAATCAAGACGCATACCGTGGATGAATACGGCGTCCTTTTCCGAAATCTTTTTGCCATTGAAAAAATTGACGCGGCGGACGTGCGCGGGATTGTAATTTCTTCTGTTGTTCCGCCAATGGATTCAACTTTGCGTGAAGTATGTGAGCGGTATTTTCATTTGAAGCCGCTGTTCATTGAACCCGGCGTCAAGACAGGCATGCCTGTGCTGTACGAGAACCCGGCTGAGGTGGGCGCGGACCGCGTGGTCAACGGCGTGGCAGCATTTGAAAAATACGGCGGACCTTGCGTGGTAGTGGATTTTGGCACAGCGACAACTTTTGATGCAGTATCGAGGAAAGGCGAATACCTTGGCGGCATAATTGCTCCGGGTATCGGTATTTCCGCGCAGGCGTTGTTTGAACACACGGCTCGACTTCCCCTGGTGGACGTTCGTCAGCCCGCGAAACTGATCGGCGCAAACACTGTTGCCAGCATTCAGTCAGGATTGTTTTTTGGTTATCTGGGACTGGTGGATGGAATCCTGGAACGGCTGCTGCAAGAGCTGGGGCCGGAAACAAAAGTCGTTGCCACCGGCGGCCAGGCCAACTTGATCGGCAAAAGCTCCAAGTACATCAAGACCGTGGATGACCTGCTCACGCTCGATGGTCTGCGTATTATCTGGGAACGGAATTCCGCAGTACAGAAAAGCAAATCTCACCACTGATGGTCATGAGCCTTTCTTATGCCCGGCCCGGGCTTTCTTTGCTTTGTAAGCTCTTGTCGCCCTCGAGAAATCACGGTCGGACTCGATGTGGCTTGCCGGCTGGAGCAAAAGAAACCGAGTCATAGTCCCGCATCTTCTGCAGGTGGGGAACTGGTCACCTTCCACCGCAAACACTTCGTGCGGCAGGCGGTGCTGGTAGTGCGAGGCTGTGTAGATACCCGTTATGGGGACTTTGTCCCCGGGTTTGAAGGACCCATCCGGCATAACGTTCGCCCCGATGGGGAACTAAATGATATTAGAAAAGAGTCCTCTTCAGAATCAACGCTGCTGCTGGTTATGAAATTTGTAAGTCATTAAAAACAGAAGGTTTGTGTCGGAAGGCGGGGAACTAAAAAAATCCCGTCCACGCAGATTCGGCATTCAAGTCAATCGTCACGACCTCAGTGATCCTGCCCGGGCTGCATTGAGGAAGCTGCTGAACAGCATTCGCGAGTTCTCATCTTTCTCGAAACTCCGTTCCGGATGCCATTGAACAGCCAGAACGTAATGCCCAGGAACACTGCCTTCGACCGCCTCAATCGTGCTATCTTGCGGGCACCGCGCGACCACGCGCAGGCCATCTCCGGTTACATCCGCGGCTTGATGATGGCTTGAGTTCACAGTTATTAAGTTTCCCGTTTTGGTACTGCCGAGCTCGCCAGCGAGCAGCGAGTCGGGTTCGATGACGACGTCATGAGCCGGCGCTGCCTTATCGGCGGGAGAATGGTTGACGCGAGATTCAATGTGCTGCACCAGCGTCCCCGTGCGCCAGACGTTCAGGGATTGCAATCCATAACAGATTCCAAACACCGGTTTGCGCATGTTGTATGCATCCTGCAGCAGGAGTTCGTCGGCGGCATCGCGCAGAGCATCGGGCGCGGCCGTGTGGGGGCCTTTCTCCGCACCGTATTTCTGCGGGTCAACATCGGCTTTGCTGCCGGGCAGCAGCACGGCCGAACACCGGGTAATAGTTCGGGCAATCTCTTCTGGCGAGGAGCTCAAAGGGACCACCACCGGCTCGCCGCCGGAAGCCTCAATAGCACGCAAGTAAGGCGGCAGCGCACGGGTGCTGTAATCGGCGTCATAGGAACAGGGCTCAGGTATGGCAATCCGCGGCTTCATGATTCTTTAGTGTGTAAGCTTCGGGCTTCTATTGTCAAAAGGCAACTGCCAATTTCCAGTCATTCTTCAAACAATGGGAGTACCATTGAGAGATACGAGGTAGCATCGATGAGCCGCATTTTTAGTGTTTTGCTGCTGATCACCTGGGTCGTTTCCGTTGCCTCTGCTCAGACCTCAACCAATCCACCGGCGGCCACCCCGCCGAGTACCGATAGCACTTCTCAGCAAGCGCAGCCGGCTCCCGCCACCTATGCCTCCAGATGTGGTTATGCCAGATTTGGCCACGCTTCCTTTGCCTGAGGATAAGAAGAAATCTGTGGTGAAGCGGAAGCTTGAGGAATTGATTCCCAACTGTTTGAATGTTCTGTGGGCATTTCATACGTGCTGGTCCACGCCACCGTCCTCCGAAGTAAAACCTGTCACTAAGAATGTGGACCCTGAATACGCAAAAGACATGGACGTAGGAGATTTCTACCTGAAGGAGCGCAAGAATTATTCCGGCGCGCTGATGCGGTTCCGTGATGCTTTGGCGCATAAGCCGAACGATGCTCCAGCCACTTTCAAACTGGCCCAATCACTTGAAGGACTGCAGCAAATGGACGAAGCGCGTGAGCAGTACCAGAACTACCTCAAGCTGGAGCCTCAAGGGCAATACTCGGCCCAGGCAAGCAAAGCGCTGGAACGGTTGCAAGGAAAGAGCGCCGTTGGAAAGTCAAAGCAACCGGCACAGGATTCCCACCAGGAATAGCAATCAGCGGGGTTACTACTGAGATAATCGGCCGTGATCGCACGTGAGCACGCCTGATCGGAATGCCTCAAGAAACCTGGTAAAACGCTATCGTTCTCCCACTTTTTACTTCGCTGGTTCGTATGCACTCGAATACCTAAACAAATGAAATGTGAAATATCGTTTGAGTTGGCAACTTTGGTTCTTATTTCTTAAGGTTCGCCGCCGGTCTGGCCTGAAGTTTGAAACCAGTTACCAACTCATGCATCAATGCCCAGCTTCAGGCTATGATGAGATCACACACTCCCGGGGGAGGTAGAGCGCATGTATTTTGAACAGTTTTATCTGGGATGTTTGGCGCATGCGTCGTACATGCTGGGCTCCGATGGCGAAGCCGCGGTAGTAGACCCGCAGCGCGATGTAGATATCTACCTGAAAGCCGCGAACGAGCAAGGGCTCAAGATTCGCCACATTTTTGAAACCCACCTGCACGCCGATTTTGTTTCGGGACACGTTGAGCTGGCCGCCCGCACTGGAGCCACAATCCACATCGGAGCCAAAGCGGGGGCTGCATTCCCGCATGACGCCATGCACGATGGGCGTGAGGTGACACTGGGTAAGATTCGGATTACCGCGCTGGAAACGCCCGGCCACACGCCGGAGAGCATGTGTCTTGTGATCACGGACCTGGAAAAGTCCGCCGAACCCTGGGCCGTGTTGACGGGCGATACGCTGTTCATTGGCGATGTAGGACGTCCCGATCTCTCCAGGTCACACACACCGCAGCAACTCGCCGGACTCATGTACGACAGCCTGCACGGCAAACTGTTGACCTTGGGAGATGAGGTGAAGGTATATCCCGCGCACGGTGCGGGCTCGTTGTGCGGACGAAATATGCGTGCTGAAAGATCATCAACCATCGGTACCGAACGGCTTACCAATTACGCGCTTCAGATCAAGGGCCGCGATGAATTCATTCGGCAGATGACGGAGAATCTGCCCGCGCGTCCCGAGTACTTCCTGCAGGACGCGCAGATCAACCGCGCCGGGGCGGCTCCGCTGGCTGACTTGCCAGAGCTCGCGCCAATTTCTCCGCAGGAACTGAAGCGACTGCTGGAGCAAGGCGTCTTTGCTCTGGATGTGCGCCAGAATGCCGACTTTGCCGCTGCGCATGTGCCGGGATCGGTAAACATTGCGCTGTCAGGGCAGTTCGCATCCTGGGCCGGAGCGATCATGGGATTGAGCGCCAAACCGGTGCTGATCGCCGACACATCGGAACAATACGCCGAGGCGCGCATGCGGCTGGCGCGGGTTGGCATTGAAGATCCTCGTGGCTTTTTACAAGGCGGTGTTGCCGCGTGGAAAGAAGCGGGAATGCCAACGGCACAATTGCCACAAATAACGGCAGAGGAACTCCACTCGCAGCTCGACAACAACGGCTTGCAAGTCCTGGACGTGCGTCGCGAAGGCGAATGGCGCGCCGGGCACGTTGCGCGTGCCTCATGGTTTCCGCTGGACCAATTCAGAGTTTCAGCGCCGGAAGTTAATCCCGAGCGTCCTCTGGCGGTGCATTGCCAGGGCGGATATCGCAGTATGATTGCTTGCAGCTTGCTGCGCCGCGCCGGCGTGGAGAACGTAATCAACGTGGTCGGAGGCTTTGACGCCTGGAAGAAAGCAGGCCTGCCGGTTGAGACAGAGCTCGTCGAAGCGTAACTAGGCAACAGGCAACAACAACTGTGGAACTGCTTCAGTTGAAATTCAGTCGCGTACTCCGTTGGTAACGAATCAGAAAAGTACAAAGTGGGAAGACAAGCCCGCTTTTCCCGTTAATCTGCGCGAATCAACGCAAATCTGCAGCAACTATGGGTTTTGCTGTGGCCTAGCTGTGACTTCTTTTTGATGGTTCTCTAAGTCATTGAGAATTAAGCCAGGTGCACGGGAAACACAAAACTGCTGGGTTTCCGATCACGCGCGATCACGGCGATCACGTTGCGATCACGGCGATTGTTGACGCCACCAAAAGTTTTGCCGAAAAGTCACAGCCTGTTCAATCCGGTCTTTCCGGTGGTAGAGCTATTGCCTGTTGCCTGCCTTTCGTGGATCGGGAATTGGCGAATGGGCGTAATAGAGATCCGCGATCGCTTCGCGGGTTTTTTCCGTGAGTGTCCGAATATTCATTCCCTGAGTTGGAATGGGCTCTCCGATCACGAATTGCAACGGGTGTGGCCGGATGTGGAAGCTGTTCATGGGCAACATCTCATACGTGCCGACGATTGCCACGGGCACAACATCCACATGTGCTTTCAAGGCCAGCCAGAAAGCTCCTCGCAGGAATGGTTGTATCTGGCCGTTTTCTGACCGGCCACCTTCGGGAAAAATCACAATAGGCATACCGGTTTTCAGGTACTTGACCCCTTGCGTCAGCCCGGCAAAATTCTTTTTTAACCGGCTGAATCTTCCGGGAACGGGTTCCTTAGAGGGTTTGGTTTGAGGGTTTTCCGGATCAGCTTTGGGCGATTCCTCGAAGCTGATCGGAATCTGCCCGGAGCGACGCATATGCCAGCCCATGAACGGATATTGAAAAAGCTCTTTTTTGGCCAGAATCCTGAACTGAAATGGGAAACATCTGAAGATGACCGGAATATCCAGCGCGGAAAGATGGTTCACCGCGTAAATGCTGGCCTTCTTGACGTCGATTTTCTCCAGTCCTTGCACGTTGATACGCGCGCCAACCGTTCCCAGGATCATGCTGGACCAAAGTCGCGCAAACCGATGCTGGATATTGCCATCGCGATCAAAAAAAGATGAGAGCAGAGACGAGCCACCGCAAACGATGGTGTATAGCCAGATCAGCGGGTCCCATATTAAATACGAGCGCAAGCGTGAAACCCAGTGGGGCATTGGCTTCACTGGTGTTGCGGTAGATGCAGGCTGGGATTGGGTGGCAGGCACGGTTTCAAGCAGTCTGGCGAGCTA
>DATDNH010000081.1:0-21633 GCA_036518395.1 Candidatus Angelobacter sp.
CCATTTTGGATCGGAGGGCGGGAAGTAGCGGCCAATATCCCCGGCGGCGACAGCGCCTAGAAGCGCGTCGGTCAGTGCGTGCAGCAGGACGTCGCCATCCGAATGCCCCGAAAGCCCCTTGGAGAAAGGAATCCGCACTCCACCAATTTTTAATGGCAGGTCATCTTTGAATTCGTGTGAATCCCAGCCGTAACCTATTCTCATTTGTAATTGGTTAATTGTGAACCCGCTATGCAATTACAAAATTACCAGATTACTCACTTACTGAAATCTCTCAGTTCATCCGGCCAAATTGCTGGTATTACGAGTCATCTGGGCTATCAGGAATTCCGCCAGCTCCAGATCTGCTGGGGTAGTGATTTTGATGTTGCGGGCAGAACCCATTACTACCCACACCTCCGCTCCCAGCCGCTCGACCAGTGAAGCTTCATCCGTACCGATAAATCCGTCTGCGACGGCACTGTCAAAGGCTTTTTTCATTAATTCATAGCGAAAACCCTGCGGCGTTTGGGCCTGAACCACGCGCTCCCGAGGAATCGTGGACGTAATCAGCGCGCCTTCTGCAGCCCTGTCAACCTGCTTGATAGTGTCAACCGCCGGAAGCCCGGCAATGGCAGCCCCATGTTTTTCGACTTCACGGATTACATTGCCGATGATCTCGTCATCGACAAACGGCCGCACCGCGTCGTGCACCAGAACAATGTCATCTTTGGCAGCTTTCAGGCTGGCGAGAGCATTGGCAACGGATTCCTGGCGGTGCTCGCCACCTTCCACCATGACCACTTTTCCTGAGAGCTTTTCTTTCTCCAACTGGCGGCTAAACCGCTCCATTTCGTTTTTTCGCAGCGCAACCACAATCTGGCTGACTTGGCGATTGCGGGCAAATACACGAAGCGTATGAACGAGGATGGGGGCTCCGTTAATTTCAAAGAATTGCTTGGAAGGCAGGGCGCGCTTTCCCCCGGGGGCCATCCGCGTCCCGAGGCCGGCAGCCGGTATGATCGCCACTACCTTCATATTCAGGGGTGAGAAGTATAACTCCGACAACCCTTACTGTTCACCACACCGCTAAGGGCCGGTCATCGGAACAGCTCCCTGATTAGCCCGCGCCTATGCTGGTGCTATATCACCTAGTCCCCACCAGCGTAATATTTGAATCATGGTTGAGAAGGTACTCAGGTATATCCAGGAGCAACGGCTCATTGTTCCCGGAGACCGGGTCGCTGTAGCTGTCTCCGGCGGGGCGGACTCAGTAGCACTCTTGCGAGCGCTGCTGGAGCTGCGTGGAGAGCTGGGTGCGGTACTGGCTGTGGCGCATTTCAACCACAAGATCCGTGGAGCAGAAGCAGATGCGGATGAACAGTTTGTACGGCAACTGGCACAAGAGTTCCAAATGCAATTTTATTGTGGCTCAGCCGATGCTCCCGCCTATGCGCGCGAACAAAAAATGAGTCTGGAAACAGCAGCGCGAGAGCTGCGGCATGCCTGGTTTGCTGAACTGGTCCACGGTAATAAAGCCGACAAAATCGCCACCGCGCATACCCAGGATGATCAGGCAGAGACAGTGTTGATGCGCATTCTGCGCGGTACGGGAACCCGAGGCCTCGCTGGCATTGCTCCACGCCAGGTAAAGAAATCCCTGATCCGTCCGCTGCTGAGCGTCACTCGCCATGAAGTTGAAGAGTTCATGAAGCACCTTGAGCAGTCATGGCGCGACGATTCCAGCAATACAGACTTGCGGCACGTCCGAAACCGGGTTCGTCATGAATTAATGCCGGTCTTGCAGCGAGACTACAATCCTGCGCTCCGGCAGACCTTGGCTGATATCGCCGAAGTTGCGCGGGCGGAAGAAGATTACTGGGAGAAGGAGCTTATCGAATTGAAGGCGCGGCTCGTGCGTTCCGGGAAGCCGAGTCGCAGCGGCCGCAGCAATCGTCAGGAATTAGTATTGGCGGTCGATCTTTCGGCATTCGTGGGGCAGCCATTGGCCGTGCAGAGACGATTGCTCCGCGCAATCGCCGAAGATCTTGGAGCAACACTCGAATTCAAGCACATTCAGGAAGTGCTGGAACTCGCCAGGCGGAAAAAAGCTGGATTGGAACTGGAGCTGCCCTCCGGACTGGTGGCCCGCAACTCGATGCGCGAATTACAGCTTACCCGTGATGGCCAAAGCGAGGGCTCGGCAAATTACAGCTATTCTTTAGGTATCCCGGGGGAGGTGAGGGTAGCCGAGCTAGGTACTATCGTGCGGACGCGAATCATAAGTCTGGAACAGTTTTCGGGATATAATTCGGGACTATTGAACCGTGCTTTACTGGCGCCGGAATTGAAGGTGAGAAACTGGCGCCCTGGCGATAGGTTTTTTCCGGCTCATACGCGATCCCCCAAGAAAGTCAAAGAGTTATTGCAGCCCGGACGTATGGGCCGCGAGCTTTCACCTTCCGAGCGCAAGCACTGGCCCGTGGTGGAAAGCGCCGGGGAAATCGTCTGGATGCGTGGATTTCGAGTGCCGGAAGCATTGAGCGCCAAGCCAGGTGAAGCGGTCTTGATCGAGGAAGTTGAGATTGCCTGAGGGTGAGGCAAGTTGAGCAGCAAAAGCATAGCCCAGGAATATCCTCGGATCCTGCTGTCGGCAGACCAGATCAGGAAACGTGTGCAGGAAATGGCCCGGCAGATCTCCGCTGATTACCGGGAAAAGACCCTGTATGTGGTGTGCGTGCTGGAGAACGGCTTCATTTTTATGGCCGATCTGGTGCGCGAGCTGGATGTCCCCGTGGTTTGCCAGTTTTTGAAGCCGCAATTCAAGGATACTAACCCCACAACTACCGAAATCTTCTTTAGTCCTGAAGTCAATGTGCAGGGTGAACACGTACTGCTCGTAGAGACGCTGGTGCAATCCGGCATCACGTCGGAATTTCTGATGCGCAATCTGGCTGGCCGGGGCGCCGCCACGGTAAAACTGGCAGTGCTCCTGGACAAGCAATCAGCCCGCCGTGTTCCGTTACAACCTGATTACTTTGGTTTTCTGATGAATGAGAGCTTTGTCGTAGGCTATGGCCTGGGAGCGCCCCAGGTGGGCCGTAATTTACCGTATATCGCTGCACGGGCGCAGAGCACCTGATCGTAAGTCGATGTTAGTGGGTTTTGCGGAACAAAAACGCCGGAGAAAGAGTGTAGAATGTTAGATCGTGGGCTCGCGCTCCGCATCTAATCGAGGGACTGGTGGTTTTTGCAGGGGCCAGCGAGAAACTAAGGACTAATTTGGCCATATTCAACAGACTTTTTCCGCGCCAGAGCGTCTTTATAAACAGACAGGGTCGTCAACAGAAATCTTAATACAGCGGGGGTAGCATCCCGAGCTGTGGGGGTTGAGGGAGTTATTTAGGTGAATTCTACATTCAAAACGGTGATCCTGTGGGTCACCCTGATCGCGGTCGGGCTGGTGTTGTGGAAGATGATTTCCACCAACAGCAACGGTGGCAAGGACACGGAGCCGCCATACAGCGACTTCATGACGCAAGTCGCCAGCGATAACGTTGCCGATGTGACTATTTCGGGCAACGAGGCTCGTGGCCACTACAAGAAGGATAAGACCCAGTTCCACCTGACCGTACCGGCTACAAATCCTGAGATGCTGAAAGCGCTCCAGGACCACAAAGTCAGTGTTACGTTCAAGGACAACCAGAGCAGCCAGTGGTACCTGGTGCTGGTACAGTTCTCTCCCATCATTTTGCTGGGCGTCCTGTGGTTCATCATGATCCGCCAGATGCAGACTGGCGGCAATAAAGCTTTGAGTTTCGGCAAAAGCCGGGCCAGGCTCCTGTCCATGCAGCAAAAGAAGGTCACGTTCAAGGACGTGGCCGGCGTGGATGAGGCCAAGGAAGAACTGCGCGAGATCATCGAGTTCCTGCGCGAAGCGCAGAAATTCCAGAAACTTGGCGGACGCATCCCCAAGGGCGTTCTGCTGGTCGGACATCCAGGCACCGGCAAAACCCTGCTGGCGCGCGCTGTAGCCGGCGAAGCCAATGTGCCTTTCTTCAGCATTTCCGGTTCAGATTTTGTCGAGATGTTTGTCGGCGTAGGCGCAAGCCGCGTGCGTGACCTGTTCGAGCAGGGCAAGAAAAATGCTCCGTGCATCATCTTCATCGACGAAATTGACGCTGTCGGACGCCACCGTGGCGCAGGTTTGGGCGGTGGCCACGACGAGCGCGAACAAACTCTGAACCAATTGCTGGTCGAGATGGACGGTTTCGAGTCCAACGAAGGCGTGATTCTGATTGCCGCCACCAACCGTCCGGACGTGCTGGATCCGGCGTTGCTGCGACCCGGCCGCTTTGATCGTCGCGTGGTGGTGCCGCTGCCGGATGTTCGCGGACGCGAAGAGATTCTGCGTGTTCATACGCGAAAGATTCCATTGGCAGACGATGTTGATCTCTCGATTCTCGCTCGTGGAACTCCGGGCTTCTCCGGCGCGGAGCTCTCCAATATGGTCAATGAGGCAGCTTTGAATGCGGCGCGCAATAACCGCAAGGCTGTGCTGATGTACGACTTCGAGTTGGCCAAGGACAAAGTGCTTATGGGCGCCGAGCGCAAGAGCATGCTGCTGACCGAAGAAGAAAAGAAAGTCACTGCGTACCACGAAGCTGGACATGCCTTGGTTGCTGCGCTGATGCCGCATGCCGATCCACTGCACAAAGTTACGATCATCCCGCGTGGAATGGCTCTGGGCGTAACCATGCAGCTTCCGGAAACGGACAAACACAATTACACCCGGGAATACCTGTCAACACGAATTGCTGTAATGATGGGCGGCCGCCTGGCAGAGGAGATTTTCCTGAACCAGATGTCGACCGGCGCCGGCAATGACATCGAACAGGCTACAGAGATGGCGCGCAAGATGGTTTGCGAGTGGGGCATGAGCGGTCTTGGCCCGCTGACGTTCGGCAAGAAGGAAGAGCAGATCTTCCTGGGCCGCGAACTGGCGCAGCATCGTGACTTCAGCGAAGAAACCGCACGTCAGATTGACGCGGAAGTCAGGCGCTTCGTCAACGATGGCTACGACGTTGCTAAGAAAGTGATCGAAGACAATAAAGAAACTCTGGCTCGCATCGCCCAGGCGTTGCTCGAGCGCGAAGTGTTGGATGCTGCAGAACTCAAGATGGTGATCGAAGGCAAGCAGCTTCCTGTGCGCACGGCGCCACAGAAATCCGGGGATGACGGAGTGCAGCAGGTCCTCAAACCCGAACCGGGACGCACACCAAGTATTGCGCCGGGAAAGCCTTCGCCGGCGTAACAAAACGGAACAAGCGGTAACTTTCAGGGCAGCTCAGGCTGCCCTTTCGTTTTACTAAAAAGGCGCAGCAGTATTGTATTTTTCTTGAATTCAGCCCTCGCCCAAGGTAGATTCCCATTAACATTCCTGCCTTTGAGTTTGGCCCTCTGGAGGGTATTGCACTATGGCGGCGACACCATCAGTAGGGACGGCTGCGGCATCCCCGGCGATCTGCGCGGCCATTTTCCAGCAGGACCGATTCCTGGCGCGGCAGAAGATTTTTGCATTTGCGCCGCAATTCTTCTTTCTCGACCTCAACGGAAACACGCTGGCATATCTGCGCAAGAAGGTCTTTACCTGGAAGGATGAAATCCGGGTTTTTACTGACGAGCAGCAGACCATGGAACTGCTGAGCATCAAAGCGCGCAAGATCATTGACTGGGGCACGGCCTTTGATGTGACCGACTCCATCAACCAGCAGAAAGTGGGCGCGCTCAAGCGCCGCGGATGGAAATCGTTGGTGAGGAAGGAATACATCATTCTCGATGCGAAAGATCAGGAAATCGGGAGGGTGCAGGAGGATTCTGTGTTCCTCGCCACTATCCGGCGATACATCACCAACATCATTCCCCAGAGCTACAGTTTTGAAGTTGGGGACCAGCCGGTAGGTACAGCCAGGCAGAACTGGAATTTCTTTGCGCCTAAAATGGACGTTGATTTCAGCGACGATCCGGGAAAGCGGCTTGACCGTAGGCTGGTGGCAGCGGCCATCGTGCTGCTGATGGCGGTGGAAGGCAGACAATCAGCATACGACTAAAACCTTGCCACTGATCAACACAGATAAAACTGATCTTCACTGATCTTTTAAATATCAGTGTGCATCAGCTCCATCAGTGTCATCATTGGTGAGATATCTTCAAGACACTCGAATGAGAGGTTTTCCTTCCGGAAGGATCTCTCCGATTTCAGCGGCGGGAACGCCCTTGGCTTTGAGCGCCTCCAGCATGGGCGCGGCATCCTGGCGAGCTACTGAAAGCAGCAGGCCGCCGGCAGTCTGGGGATCGAAGAGGATAGTTTTGATTTCCTCGGGAATCCTCCCGTCGTAGCCGACCATGCATTCGGCAAATTCGCGGTTGGCCTTGAGTCCTCCGGGAATATAACCAGCGCGAACGCAATCTAAAGCTCCTTCCAGCAAAGGGACCTTGGCGGAATAGATGTGAACGGCGGCGCGGCTTCCCAGCGCCATTTCACGCGCGTGCCCGATCAGACCAAATCCCGTAATGTCGGTGGCAGCGTGTACAGCGAATTTCCCATTGGTGGCAACATCCGCGGCGGCGCGATTTAAAGTGGTCATAGCCTGCGTGGCGCTTTCAATCCATGCCGGTTCAGCTTCACCTTTCTTGATTGCCGTCGAGATCACCCCGGTGCCCAGCGGCTTGGTCAAAATCAGCGCATCAAGAATCTGCGCGTTGGAGTTGGTAAGCACATGATCAGGATGGATGGTGCCGGTAACGGCATAGCCAAGCTTGATCTCAGGATCGCGCACGCTGTGACCGCCAATGACGGTGCAGTGTGCCTCGATCATTTTTGACAGACCGCCGGCAAGCATGCGCTCAAGAATGCCGGTATCTTCTTTTTCGGGGAAACAGACAATCGTGAGCGCGCTGAGCGGCCGTCCGCCCATGGCGTAGACGTCGCTGAGTGAATTCGTGGCCGCAATCTGACCGAAGGTATATGGATCGTCCACCACGGGAGTAAAGAAATCGACAGTTTGCACCAGCGCCTGCTGTGAGGAGATGCGATACACTCCCGCGTCGTCGGCCTTGTCAAAGCCAACCAGCACGTTAGGATCATCTTGCCGGGCTAATTTCCCAAGCACCGCGTCCAGCACCGCCGGACTCAGCTTGCTCGCTCAACCCGCAGCTTTCACCTGTTCCGTCAGCCGAATTGTTTTCGTGGCAGACATCCGTACTATTTTAAGCTTTTGCTTTTTTTCGCGTTTATTCGCGTTTATTCGCGGCTAACTAGAACAGATCATGCGACCGATCCCGCGCGCTCACGTGCGATTAATTCGTGCTTACGCCTACGACTTTAATCTGTGGAACCTGGCCGTTCCAGTCGGCGCTGATGTGTTCCATTGTGATACGGAAGTCGCGTTTCTGGCCGGGGCCAATCGGCGCACGATCCATGGGGCCGTAGTCCACGATCGGCGTATCCGGCTGCAGGGCCATGACCGGCAACACTGGATCGTCGACGATTTCGTTGAGCGAGTTCCTGAAAGTAACCTGAACGCGAGCGCCGGTAATTTTTTTGGTGCCTGTGTTGCTGAGCGTGCCTTCGATGTAGGTAACCGAGCCACCGGCAAAGTTTTGTGCCGTGGCCATGTGCACGTCGGAAATCTGAACGTTCGCTGCGTATGGGTCAGGCGTGTTGGAGACGGGTTTATTGCGGGTAAAGACCACAATCAGCGCGATGGCCACAACCACCAGGACGGCGCCCACGATCATCGGCGTCCAGTTCCGGTTCTCTTCCTGCTCAACCCTGCTCGACCCGAACGGTTCCCCCGCCAGCATTGGCTTCTTCTCAGCGTCGCCCATGAGTCAAAATTCTACTCCCACGCACCATTTAAGAGTTAATAGACACCAACAAGCGCAAATTTGGTCCGCTCGCCCCAGTCGGGAGTAAACTCTGTTAAATCTTCGAGCCGATCTGGAGCGATCACATGAAGCCTCACGTGTTTGCAAGATTTCTCCTCCTGGTTTTATTCGCCACTCCAACTGTTCAATCGCAGACAAATGGACTTTCACCGCAGTGGACGCTCACCAGCGCGGACAGTCAACGCATGGAAAAGATGCTTGCACGCAATCTCCTGCCCAAAGTGAAAAATGCTTTTATCGTTCCACACTGGATCGGTACGAGTGACGAGTTCTGGTACCGCCGCCAGACTTCCTCAGGTACTGAGTTCGTGGTCGTAGATGCTGCCGCGGGGAGCCGGCGTCCGGCCTTTGATCATCAGGCTATGGCTGCGGCCGTGAGCAAAGCCACAGGAACCACCGTCACCTCAGACCATTTGCCCTTCGAAGCCATTGAATTCAATCAGAACCGCAGTTCCATTGGCATTGTTGTTGGAAACCGGCAATACAACTGCGTGCTCAAACCAGCCGCTTGTTCTGGGGGGTCGCCGATCCCACCCGATCCTCTGGACGTTACTATTGCCACCGAGCCTCCGCCGCCTGTAACTGATCCCAGTGAGGGCCTGCTGATTTCTCCGGATAAGCAATGGGCCGTCCTCACGAAAGATAACAACTTGTGGATGCAGGACATGCACACCGGGCAGCAGCATCAGCTTACCCGCGATGGCCAGCCGAACTGCGGCTATGGCATCTATGTCGGAATCTGGAACACCGCATCCATTCCCCGGGACCACATGATCGAAGCAGGCCATCACCTTCCACCTATGGCTTCCTTCTGGTCTCCGGATTCCCGCACTGTGATTGTGCCGCATGTTGACCAGCGGAATGTAGCGGATTATCCGTTCGTTGAAAGCGTGCCGACGGATGGAAGTTTTCGGCCGCAGCTTCACCTCGCGCGAATCCCCCTGGCCGGGGAAAAGCCCGCGCTGCTCGAGTGGTACATCTTTGAAGCGCTTTCCGGCAAGTACCGCCGCATCAATTTTCCCTATGACAAAATGCTCATGAGCGACTCCGACTCGCTCGAACTGCGTTCACGATGGTGGAGCAGCGATGCCCGTCATCTTTATGTTCTGTACCGCGGGCTGTTCAAGCAGTCGGCTTTTTTCTTTGATGTTGATGTCGCAACCGGGAATGTGCGCACCGTCATCGACGAGCAGTTATTGCCACGCATGGACCTGGCGCCCAGCTTTGTTGATGATCCGGTGGTATGGACGGGTGCCAATGGCAAAGACATTATTTGGTATTCCTTTCGCGACGGTTGGGGACATCTCTACCTCTATGACGGCCAGACCGGCAGGCTGCGCAACCAGATCACGCGCGGTGAATGGCTGGTGCACGCTATCGTAAAAGTGGATGAACCGAAGCGGGTGATCTATTTCACGGCTGCAGGAAAAGAGGGCGGCAATCCCTATTATCGTTATCTTTACCGCGTCAATTTCGACGGCAGCGATCTCAGGTTGCTCTCGCCTGAGCCCGCGGACCACCTCATCGGCAGGATCGCCCCTCTGAACAATCCGCCTAAAGTTGAAACCATCTCACCCAGCGGCAAATATGCTGTCTACAATTTTTCTACACCGCAGCAGCCGCCACAGGCAGTAATCCGCTCAACTGCTGATGGCAGGCTGATCGCTACCGTGGAAAAAGCTGATGTCACAGAGCTGTGGGCAACCGGCTACAAACCGCCGGAAGAGTTCGTGGCCCGTTCGGCAGATGGCAAGTATGACCTCTGGTGTCTGATTTACAAGCCAACGGATTTTGACCCGCAAAAGCGCTATCCCGTCATTGATACCGAATATGCCGCAACCATCACGTCGGCGGTGCCGCGCAATTTTATGGAAGCAATTCGCGGCGCACCGGGTGGAACTGATCCGGCGCTGGTTGAACTTGGATTTGTTGCCGTAGCCATCGATGGCCGCGGCACACCCAACCGGTCCCACGATTTCTGGCTGGCCAGCTACGGAAAAATGAACATCAATGGCCTCGATGATCATGTGGCCGCCATTCAGCAGATGGGGAAACGGTTTCCCTACATGGATCTCGACCGCGTGGGAATTATGGGCCAGTCCTTTGGTGGCTGGAGCGCCATCTGGGCCATGCTCGATTTCCCTGATTTCTTCAAAGTAGGCGTGGCCGGTATTCCTGCGGCCATCGGACATAGTCTCTATCCCATCATGGAGGATTATCAGGGTCCTCCGGTTTACAGTGACGGCAGTCACTGGCGTCCGCGGCCCAATGAGGTCCCGGAAAACTGGAAGGCGATTGATGGTCGGGCGAAGGCCGGCGATCTCAAGGGCCATTTGTTAATGTTTGTTGGCGAGGACGACGAAAACGATCTTTCTGGTTCGGTTCTGCAATTTGTTGACGCCCTGATGGCGGCTGACAAGAACTTCGATCTCATCTACATGCCTTCAGCAAACCACGCGGCCAGATTCTCACATCCGCAATATGCCATTCGTCGCATGTACGACTATATGGTGCATTACCTCCAGCCGGGCCACTGAATAAGGCCGCAAAAAATACTTCAGGGGTGACTAAAAAGTCAGTTGCTCCGCAGATAAATCGCATACGTTTTCTGGAGGTCATCCATGCGGCGCTCGGCCATCTGTTTCATGCAACCCGCATGGACTGATGGTGCAATGGATCCACCCTCGTATTGCTGCTCTTCCGCGTCACACTGAGCGTCGCGGTAATGTGTCCAGGCACGCTGCGCCGTGTTCAACTTCTCCAGCGCCCCTTGCCGGTATATCCTCATGGTAGCCGCTGCCGCCCGTGTCTTCATGGAAGCGTCGTCCTCGGCCATTTGCGCTCGAATCGCCTTCTGGACTTTCTGATACAGGGCGGTAAGTTCACTCTCGGCTTTGCGCGCCAGATTTTCCCAGCAGCTGGTAATCTCCATTTGCGTTTTCAGATCCCCGCAGTTCTCGGAAGGCTTCTTCTTGTCTGCAGGTTGTTGAGAGACGGCGAAGTTAAGCAAAAATACCATCAGGGCGGCCAGGCGAAGTTGATTGCGCATTTGTCCTCCGTAAGACAGGCGAGTTTAACGCGAATCGAAGAAATTGATAATTGAGTAATCTCGTAATTGGTTCATTGAAAATCTGAAATCAAAAAACAAAAAGCTAAGGCCAAAAGCTAAGAGCCAATGGCCGCCTATTTAGAACTGGACAGTAATAAAAACTTTCTGGACAATTCTCAGCAGCGGAAATAAGAAAGGCAATCCTATGCTCAGAAGAGTTCTGTTCGCAGTGTGTGTGTTCGTATGGCTTGGCTCACAATCGTTGGCGGCGCAGCAAACGCAGCCTGAGCCTCCGAAACAGGAACAAGCCGCAAAAAGTACGGGCTCCAAAACAGCTGAATCCGAACCCAAAGGTCTGCCTGCAAGCCTTGCCGGCTTTGAAGATGACGCTTCGTTTTCTCTCATCCTGAACGAAGAAAGACTGGGAGTATTGCAATCGTCATGGAAGAAGGATGGAAGCTTTGACAGCAGCGCTACCATCACCTTCGCGGGCCAGACCGTGCACGTGAACACCAAGATCACACCGGACGCAGATGGGCGCTGGACAAAGATCGTTATGGAAACTCCTGTGGTAACAGCCACCTTAACGCGGGAAGGAAGCAAGGTCACCCGCATTATGAAGGAAAAGACGACGACCTGGGAAAGCAGGCAGGGCGTTCTCCTCTACGAAAACAATTCACCTGCCCTCATGAGCCAGGCTTTGCGGGCCTATGACCGCAGTAAAGGCGGTGCACAGAAACTTCCCATTCTGCTGCTTCCGGGAATGGCCATTGAGGTGACAATCGAAGCCAAAGAAACTGTAGAACGCACTGTTGCCGGAAAAGATCTCACGCTCACAAAGTTTCTCTATGGGCTGCCGGGCGTCGATGTGTACGACTACGCCGACAGCACAGGAAAAATCTATTTAGTGGAAGTCCCTGCGCAGAAGGCGGCATTCGTGCGCGAAGGGTATGAAGGATTGCGTAAAGCGGAGACGGCCGACCCGTTGCTTTCCGCTCCTAAATATGACGTCCAGATAGATCGCGGAGTAAGTGTGCCCATGCGCGACGGCATCAAGCTCTCCGCCGACGTTTACCGGCCGCAGGGAGTGGACAAGGCTCCGGTCATTCTGGTCCGCACACCTTACAAAAAGGAAATGGGAGAACTTCAGGCGCGCTTTTACGCGCGGCGCGGTTATGTGTTCGTGGTTGAGGACTGTCGTGGGCGCTTTGGGTCGGGCGGAGTATGGGAGCCGTTCGTCAACGAATCCAAAGACGGCTATGACACCATTGAGTGGCTCGCACAGCAACCATATTCCAACGGAAAGGTGGGAATGATTGGCGGCTCGTATCTCGGCTGGGTGCAGTGGTGGGCGGCAGGAGAACATCCGCCGCATCTCGTTACCATGATTCCCAATGTCTCACCCCCTGACCCGTTTTATAACGTTCCCTACGAGTATGGAGCTTTCTTTCTCTGGGGCGCCATCTGGTGGGCAGATGTCGTGGAGAGCGCGGCCACCGCTGATCTTTCAGGAGCCGCGCTCAGCAAAATCATGGACAAGAAATATTCCAAATTGCTGCGCGCGCTTCCCGTCATCGATCTGGACAAAGCCGTTCTCGGCAAAGAGAACCAGTACTGGCGCAAGTGGATCGAACATCCGAACGACGATTCTTACTGGCGTCCGGCAGACTTCCTCGACCGCCTCAAGGATGTGAACATTCCTGTGTTCCACCAGTCAGGATGGTTCGATGGCGACGGAATCGGCACCAAGCTGAATTATCTGAAGATGGAGAGCTATAAACATCCCTATCAGAAGGTCACGCTCGGACCATGGGGACACACGGACACAGCCGGGAGGATGATCGGCGAGCGCGATTTCACGCAAAGCGCGATCATCGATTTGCAACGTGATTATCTGCGCTGGTTTGACCACTGGCTCAAAGGCGTGGACAACGGCATTGATAAAGAACCGCTGGTGAGCCTCTTTGTGATGGGATCAAACAAATGGTTGCACGGCCAAACCTATCCGCTGGAAAGCACGCAAATGCAGAAGCTGTATCTCACCAGCGCCGGCCAGGCCAACACCGAAAAAGGCGATGGCAAGGTTACATTCGACGCCCCGCAGGCCAACACCCAGCCGGACAGGTATGCTTACGATCCCGGTGATCCCACGCCCGCGCCGCGTTTTTACGAGGAATCGGAAGAGAACGAAAAGAAGGTGCGCACCGCGGACGAACGCAAACAGGAAGCCAAGAACTACCATCACAAGGTTACCGCGGAGCGCAAAGATATTCTCGTTTACCAGACTGACGCGCTCACCAAGCCTTTGACCTTTGCAGGCCCGCTTTCAGCCGTGATCTACGCTTCCTCTTCTGCGCGTGATACTGATTGGTATGTCAGCCTCATGGAAGTTGATAAGGATGGAGAGATCTTCCAGTTGGCACAGGGGAAAATTCGCGCGCGCTTCCGCAAGTCCATGCAGAAACCGGAACTGTTGAAGCCCGGTGAAATCTATGAATACACGCTTGATCTGTGGCACACGGGAATCACTATCCCGGCAGGATCGAAGTTGCGTGTGGAGGTTGCGAGCGCTTTATTTCCACTGTTCTCGCGCAATCTGAATACCGGCGGCCACAACGAAACAGAGACCAAATACGTGACCGCGCAGCAGACCATCTATCACGACGCTAAGCACCCGTCACATATTTTGCTGCCAGTGATTGCGGGGGATGTCCTGGCTGCAAACAATAAGAAATGAAATAACAACCTGGGAATCAAGTTAAAGGCCGAAAACGTGAGCTCCATCACTCCGTGGTGTGACCGCCGTCACTGCGCCGATGTGAGTGCCCCTTCATCATAGCTTGGTCCGGTCATCGGACCAGTACACGGTTCGCGGGGATTGTTGCCCAAACAAACTCTGCCGCGAACTCCCGGCTCGGGCACACAAGAAGCAGTAACTCACGAACAATCCTTTCCGGAGGAGATGGAGGTGGCCGCATGGGCCAGCTATTCGCGGTTGAAATCATCTATCGTGGCGTCTTTCAAAAGACATTAGCCAAAAACATTACTCGTGGAATCGTCCTGGCGGCCCATTTTGAAGGCAAACCAGGGATTTCGTTTGGACGTTACGGTGACAGTCCGGAACGCAATGGCATTCCGGCGAAAAGTTTTGCCATCGTCGCCAGCGATGATCTGACGCTGGAAGCAGGCATGGCGCAATATGAGCCCAAAAAAGTGGATCTCATCGTGGTTCTTGATGACACGCTTTGCAAGGGCACTGAATCCTGGGCATGGTACGGTCTGCAACCTGTTCATCATGCCTTGAAACCAGGCAGTACCCTCATTGTCGATTCGCTCCAGGAACCCGTCCAGCTGTTGGAAGAGATTCAGCGTCGGGATACTCCCTACAAATTGGGGATCGTGAAGGGTGTTGCCAGTTTCTCCGGCATGTGGGTTTACAAGGATGACCACACTGATGTTCGTATTCTCGGCGCCATCGCCAAAGCACTGCCCGAATTGGTCAGTCTGCAATCGGTGGAAAAATTCATCAATGCGAAATTGAAGAACCCATTAAAGGCCTCGTCCGCTCGTGCGGCATTCGAGCGCTTCAGTACTGTAGACGTGGAACCCGGCACTGGTAACCCTGAAGAACCATTCCACTTCAAACTGCCCAAATGGCAGGACATGAGGAAAGGCGTTTCCGTTGAAGGCCAGCCGCAGGGTGCCCCCATTGCCGATCCAGTCACCGGCCAAAAAGGCGGATTTCGTCCTGTGCGCAACGAGTTGTTCAGGAAATACAGCACCCGCACGATGCGTCCGCTCATTAATTTCTCCACCTGCACCAAATGTACGCTTTGCTGGCTGAATTGCCCGGACGCGGCATTCGATGTGGCGGCTGATGGAACCTACGATCCTAATCTGGAAGCCTGCTGCGGCTGCGGAATCTGCGAAGCAGTTTGTCCCGTTTCCAACTGCATCACCATGGTGAACGAATCGGAGTTCACCGATAACCATAGTCAATGGGTCCAGTTCCGCACGAACAAGGAAGCCTACCTGGCTCTGCTGGAAAGGAAGGCCCAGCCAGTTGCCGACCGGTCCCATGGCTTCCGTTTTCGTGGCCAATATCAACAACAAGTCCCTGCTGTGCTTGAGGCGGTAAAAAAAGGCTGAATGCCGGAAGGAGATTGACGATGGCAACACTAGCTGTACCTGTTGAAGAAAAGAAAAAAGCTGAGGAGCAGGAAGCCTTGATTACCGGAGCGGAGGCAATTGCGGTTGCTTGCAAGCTCGCCAATGTGGACGTAGTTACGGCATATCCGATTCGCCCTTATGACACCGTCATGCAGTACATCAGCCAGCTGGTAGCGGATGGGGAAATGGACTGCGAATATATTGTGGCGGAAGGCGAGCATTCCCAGTTTGAAATTGTCAAGCACGCGTCAGTCTGCGGCGCCCGCGTTTTCTGCGGATCCAGCGGCGTAGGCTGGATGTATGCGATGGAAGCGCTCACCGTAACGCCGGCCTTGCGTGTCCCGCTGGTGGCAATGGTGGGCAACCGCGCTCTGGACGATCCCGGCGCCTTCGGTGTCGAACACAATGACGCCCTGGCCGTCCGCGATCTGGGCTGGCTGCTGAACTGGGTAGATAGCGCGCAGGAAGCTCTCGATACCGCGCTCATCGCCTATCGTGTGGCTGAAGACCCGCGCATGTTCGTTCCTTGCGCAATTAGTTGTGACGGCGCCTTCCTTACTCATTCACAAGCGCTGGTTAAAATTCCCAGCGCCGGGCAGGTAAATCAGTTTCTCCCCAGATATAACCGCGGAAAACTGCTCCTGCATCCGGACAACGTGGTTTCTATCGCACCCCAGGTCAATGAAGACTGGGTGATGGAAATTCGCCGCCAGAATTACCAGGTAACCGAGCAGGCGATCGGCGTCATTCGCGAAGTGTATGCCGATTTCGAGCGTATCTTCGGCCGCAAATACGGCAACCCCTTCTTCGAAGAATTCATGACAGAAGACGCCGAGGTCGTGCTGCTGGGTATGGGCACTCTCTCCACATCGGTGAAGGTGGCCATTCGCAAACTGCGCGAGCAAGGCGTCAAAGCAGGATTCGTGCGGCTGCGCTGGTTCCGTCCCTTCGATGGGCCGGATGTGGCGAAATGCCTGGATCGCTTCAAGGCCATCGGCGTGATTGATCGTGATTTCTCCTTCGGCTCGCCGGACCTGAGTGGCGTTCTGGCCACCGAAGTGCGCTCTGCCATGTACACCAATGCAAAGAATCGTCCTCCGGTGCTCGGCTTTATCTGTGGCCTCGGTGGACGCGAAGTTACTGTTCCTGACGTGGAGAAGATGACCAACATCGTTTTTCACGCCGCGAAAGGCGACGCACAACCTCTTACCCAGTGGATTGGGCTGCGGGAGTAGCTCCCGGAAAGGACAATGAACCATGAGTCACACTCTTGTTGATGAAAAACCCACACAACTCCTGGAGCCCTTCAAAGGTGTAAAGAAGGTCCCATATCACGAGTACTACACCTCCGGCCATCGCACCTGTCAGGGTTGCGAGTCCGCTCAGATCATGAAGCTGATGGCGAAAGCTGCCGGCCCGCGCACCATCGTCCTGGGCAGCACAGGTTGCATGTATGTGGCGAATACCTCGTACTATGCCACACCTTGGGGCGTGCCCTGGATGCACACGCAGCTGGGCAGCTCCGGCTCGGCCGCCCTGGGCGCAGCCGCCGCCTTCCGTGCGCAAATGCGTAAAGGCGAAATGAAGGATGAGCCCATCAACGTCATTGCTTTCTGTGGTGATGGCGGTGGTGCGGACATGGGTCTTGCCGCCATATCGGCCACGCTTACTCATCCCGATTACAACCTCCTCATCCTGATGTACGACAACGAGTCTTACGCCAACACTGACATCCAGATCTCAGGTACATCCCCCTACGGCGTGAATACTTCGTTCAGTACACCGGGCAAAGTAAAGAGGATCATGCATCATCGCTGGAAAAAGAATGTGGCTCCATTGATGATCGCCGGCCATCCGACCGTCAAGTATGTCGGAACCATCTCTACTTCTTATCCGTTGCAGGCCATGAATGCCGTGCGTAAAGCCCTGTCGATCGGCGGGCCTACGTTCATTCATTGTCTCAACCCCTGCCCCAAAGGCTGGGACTTCGA
The DNA here is from genome assembly GCA_036518395.1 of Candidatus Angelobacter sp. Lineage (GTDB taxonomy): Bacteria > Acidobacteriota > Terriglobia > Terriglobales > Acidobacteriaceae > Angelobacter. The sequence goes on from DATDNH010000081.1 coordinate 17,140, forward strand.
TCCCGAGTTCGCTTATGAACTTGGTCAGCTGGCCGTGAACACCGGTATCTGGCCGCTCTATGAGGTCGTCAACGGCGTGCTCAAGCTGTATGGCAAGACGGAACAGATTGCCAATGGCCGCTTCAAACGCCTGCCGGTCCGCGATTACCTGTTGAAGCAGGGCAGGTTTGCCCACTTTACTGATGAAGATATTGAATTCTTCCAGAGCAAAGTGGATGAGATGTGGGAACAATGGCTTGTGCCCGGAGTGATTCCACTCAGGCATGAGCTGCGCGCTGCGTCTGAGATCTAGAGACGACGCTTCAACGATTTCAGCAACTTTAACTTTGGCGTCCGCGTCAGATTGCTTCGGGCGCCCCTCAGTTATTTGCGAGGATCACTCACTTTAGTTGCTCCCCCTCAGTGCTTCTGTCGGATCAACCTTAGTTGCGCGATACCCGGGAAAAAGTTGGCCGCGGCTCCGATCACCAGAAAAACGATGGCGTGAAGATAAAAGTCGTGACATCGAAGACACTACCACTTACACCTTTAACGACAGAGAACACAAGAGGACACAGAGGAGAGTCAATTTAGGCAAGAGCTAACAGGCAACAGCTAATTGACAATTGCCATTTGTTAATTGCTGCCACGTATCGCTTCCGTCGGATCAACCTTGGTTGCGCGATAGGCGGGAAAAAAGCTGGCCACGGCTCCCGTCATCAGAAAAACGACCGGCGCAATCACAAATGTTACTGCGTCGAGAGTCTTGATCTGATAAAGAAAGCTGGAAATAAATCGCGTGCAGATCAACGCCGCAACCAGCCCGGCTGCAATTCCAATCAGAATCAGGGTCATCCCTTGGCGCACCACAAGGCGCACAATGTCAGATTTCTCCGCCCCCAGGGCGAGGCGAATGCCAAGTTCCTGGCGGCGCTGCGCCACTGAATACGCCAGTATGCTGTAGATGCCCAGCACAGCCAGCACCAGTCCCATGGCAGAAAATATCCCCAGCAGAAATGCTCTGGATCGGGATTCAACCCGTGAACCGCTGACCAAATCTTCTGCGAGTTGTTGGTTGGTGATGGGTTGGTCCGGGTCTACCGCCCAAATTTGCGCGCGGATGGCGGAAAAGAGCGAGTGCGGATCGGTTGACGTGCGCACCAGCAGGTTCATGTAACGCCAGCTTATCTGGGCGAATGGCACATAGATCTGCGGCGCCGTGTCCTGCGCCATGCCTTTGTTCTTTACGTCCATGGCTACCCCCACCACTTCAGAGGCGTCCGGGCCGCGGCCGATAACAATGTGCTTGCCCACAGGGTTTTGATTGGGCCAGAACTGGCGTGCGAATGTTTCGTTGACGATCGTGACCTTCAGCGCCTGCGCATTGTCAGCATCGTTGAAGGTCCGCCCATTCCGAATTGGAATGCCCATGGTTTCAAAAAACTTCGGACTGATCTGTTCGATGATGATGAAAGGCCTTTCTCCCAGCGGGACTGCGGGCTGTCCTTCCGGCAGCATGGGAGTTATTCGTATCGGAGATAACGGCAGCGATGCTGAAATGGCCACTGAGCGCACGCCCGGCAATGTAGAAACCCGGCGCTGCACTTCGTCGAAGAATGAGATTTGTTTCTGCGTTTCCGCATAACGCACCGTAGGCAGTGAGATGTGCATGCTGATCACGTTTGTCACGTCAAACCCCGGGTCGGTGGACATTAAATGCGCGAAATTGCGCATCAGCAGGCCGGCAAAAATCAGCAGCACCATCGAGACCGCCACCTGGCCCATCACCAGCACGTTCTTGACCTGCACGCGGGCATGACCGCTCGTCGAACCCCGGCCTTCATCGCGCAGGCTGTCGTTGATGTTGGTGCGGGAAAGCTGAAGCGCGGGAAAAATCCCGAAAAACAGGCCGGTCAGAAGCGAAACTCCGGCGGCAAAAAGAAAGACCCATGCATCCATGTGGATGGACGTGCCTTGCGGAAGATTGAATTGGCCCATTGTGATCAGCAACCGGGCAAAGACCAGGCTCACACTGAGCCCAATCGCGCCGGCGATGATGGCCAACAGAACGCTTTCCGTCAGAAGCTGCTTGATGATCAGGCTTCGCTTGGCTCCCAGCGCGGTGCGCACGGCAACTTCTTTCCTGCGCGCCAGGGCGCGGGAGAGCAGCAGGCTGGCAATATTAGCGCTTCCCACCAGCAATACCAGGCAAACTGCGACCATGAGAAATATCAGCTCAGTCCGCTGATTGGCAACGACAGTCTCCTGCAGATTATTCACGGAGGCTGAAATTCCAGGATCGGCATCCGGGAACCCCGGATTCTCTTTTCGATATTGGTCATGCAGCACCCGCAACTCCGCCAGCGCGCTCTCCTGCGAAACTCCCGCGCGCAAACGGGCGTAGGCACTCAGGTATCCCACTCCCATGCGCAACCGCTGCGTCGTGAAAAGCGAGTGTTCAAAATAACGCGGTGTCCAGATGTCCGCGGGACCAAGAAACGGAAAGGGAACGCCCGCAGGGAGCACTCCAATGACAGTGTACGGAGTGGAGTCTAGATCAATCGTCTGGCCCACAATGCTGCGGTCGCTCCCGAAGCGCGTATGCCAGAAGGCGTCAGACAGCATGACAACTCGCCGCCCTTCAGGCCGCCCGTCCTGGTCGGCGAACACGCTGCCGAGCTGCGGCTTGACTCCCAGTACGTTGAAGAAATTGGGCGAGACGCGCGCAATGGGCGCCTCTTCAGGCTCGCCGCGTCCTGTGAGGCTGAGCGAGTCGTTCGCCGCTACTGCCACTCCGGCAAAAGAATGATTGCGCTCGCGGACCAGATCGGTCCAGTTCAGTGTGCAGCAGCGGCTTTGTTTGTCTTTTTGCCGCGCGTCCAGCGCCAGCAGTCGCTGCGGTTGGTCGTAAGGCAAGGGCTTCAGCAAAACCGCGCTCATGATGGTGAAAATGGCGGTGTTGCCGCCGATTCCCAGAGCCAAAATAATGACGGCGGCAATGCTGAATCCGGGATTTCTAAACAACATGCGCGCGCCGTAGCGCACATCGCTCCACAAAGATCTCAGCCACTCGCCCATGATCACGCCCCCTGATTTCAACAGTAACAAATGATTGACGTAAGAAGAAGTAATTCGCAATCCGGTCATCGCCGTGAGCGCGCGTCCTCGCAGTGTCATCGCACTTGATCTGAAATTCGAGGAGAAAATTATTTTGACTTAGTGCTGAGAACTCTATCCTGGCTGGGGAAAATGGCGGCCCAAAATCGGGATGCTGCGCGGGCCCAGTGCTGATTGCTGAATGCTAATTGTTCGCTTCGCTCGAGACATTCCGGCCAACGAGAATTTAAACCGTTGCAACCCTGCTCGCATCATGGTATAAAAGATAAGAAGTTAACGAACGTGGCAATCGAAGGTAGCTGCAACCAGCCAACTGCAGCGCAGATTGGGCCGCTGAAAGATGAATCTTCTTAGCCGCTCCGTCATCTAAAGAAGAGCCACCTTGAGCCGGTTTGCGGGCGTGAGTGAGGCGCAGCCGAAACGGGAGTCCGCAGGCGAAATCCCGAGCGCAGTTTGCGAGGGATCCAGAGCTTTCAATTTGCCCCAGAGGCACTACCCGCGGGGCAGCATTCGGGAACAGAGATTCCTGAAGGGTTTTAAAAGACCTCAGTAAGATCTTTAGGCAAGCTGAATATTGCTCACTTTTTTTACTGCTCATTTTGAGCGTGCGCGTGGGCACCGTGAGTCTGCGCTTCGATTATCGGACGTAACTGACAAACCCGTCTGGAATCAAGAGAATAACGTCAATAACCGTTGACAGAAAGCAGCAGTTCGCGGTATTTTTGAAAGGTTCGTCTCTGTGTCTCTAATATGACCGGGGACAGCAAGTTTTATAAGTTTCGAGGAGCCTCGGATTTAGGTCCGGGGTACCTGAAACCGGGACCGCTCAGGCGGCAAACCCGTGATCAGGTCTTTGACAAATAGGTTGAACGTGCCAGTCGTGAGAGGAACGAGGGTTCAAATCCGAGTCTTCTCACAAAATAGGTAAAAAGCTGTTCGGTGAATTCCGGGACGCCTTCGGGTGTCCTTATTAGCCGAATGGCGGCCATTTTGACTACCCGTCAGATGGCATTCAGGTTTCAAACGAGAGTTTGATCCTGGCTCAGAATCAACGCTGGCGGCGTGCCTAACACATGCAAGTCGAACGAGAAAGCGGGGGCAACTCCGTGAGTAAAGTGGCGACCGGGTGAGTAACACGTGGCTAACCTGCCCTTCAGTGGGGGATAACCTCGGGAAACCGGGGCTAATACCGCATAACATCACGAGGTGAAATTCCTTGTGATCAAAGGAGTAATTCGCTGAAGGAGGGGGTCGCGGCTGATTAGCTAGTTGGTGAGGTAACGGCTCACCAAGGCGATGATCAGTAGCCGGCCTGAGAGGGCGCACGGCCACACTGGAACTGAAACACGGTCCAGACTCCTACGGGAGGCAGCAGTGGGGAATTTTGCGCAATGGGGG
>DATDNH010000082.1:0-6881 GCA_036518395.1 Candidatus Angelobacter sp.
TGCTGAATGTTGCGGTTGATGAAGTTGTTGAAAAATCCCCATTGGCCATATTTCTCTTTGAGTTCCGCAGTTACAGCGTCTACCAGTTCCTGTCCTGACTTGCCTCCAGCCTGGGCTTTGGCAACGTCCACCCGCAGGATATTCAGGTAGTCGCGAAAGTCGCGCACATCTGCGGCTGTGGCCAGATCGCCGTGTCCGGAGACAAACGTGGCAGAAGGATGCTCCGCCAGCAGTTTTTCGAGAGTCTGGATCCACGGCTGTGTCGACGCGTCAATCAAATTGGGGAGATGATGCTGCCAGATAAGGTCGCCGCCAAAAACCACATTCGCATCGGGAACAAAAACGACGGAGTCGCCTCCAGTATGTCCGAGCATGTAGCGCACCTGCACCAGGCGTGAGCTGAGATAAATATCAACTGCGTCGGAGTAAACCATGTCGGGCAGCACAAGGGATTCAACGCGGGCCTTGTCTTCAGGCTTGGGAGCAGGACCAAAGAATTTCAGGTTTTCCGTGCGCAACCAGCCGCGGAGATTGCGATGCGCCACAATGGTTGCTCCCGCTTCGGAAAAGACTGCGTTTCCGCCAGTGTGGTCCAGATGGTAATGGGTGTTGACGACATAGCGGATCGGCAGGTTTGTGACTTTGCGAATTTCTGCCAGCAGCTCCTTAGCGGGATCCACTCCAACAAAGGTGTCCACAACAAGGACGCCGGTTGGGCCTACGATAAACCCGGCGTTACTGCCTGCCTTGCTGCGATCAGGACTGACGGCGGCGTAAACGCCGTCACCGATTTTCTTGACTGTAAAATCTTGCGCAATAGAACAAGTGGCGAGCAAACAAAGAAGCAGGATGACTGCCGAAGATGTTTTCATGCGCGTTGATGGTAACACGCGTATCTCTTTCACCAGCAGTGCTGCGCGCAATGAGTATTGAGTCAATGGATGCGGATTCGTTGTTGAGTTCAATTTGTGTCATAAAATGTCTGAGGAACCGCGAAACTTAAGAGTGAGGAAGCTAAGGACTAAACACCAGGTACTGTTTTCGGCAGCAATCCACTCGCCGCGAGCAGCCGTACTTAACAGGAAGCGATAAATGCGTCTATCAGGCAATCCAATGCCAAAGAATGAAGATGAAGCGATCCTGATAGACCGCATTCAGGCGGGCGACGAAGCGGCCATGACCGAGATGTACGACCGATATTCCGGAATCGTGTATGGCGTGGCCTTGCGTGTGCTTGGCAATACCACGGCCGCGGAAGACGTGGTTCAGGAAGTTTTTCTTCGCCTGTGGCGTAATCCTCAGAGTTTTGACGCGAATCGTGGCAGGCTGGCCGCGTGGCTGGCGGTTATTGCGCGCAATCGCGCCATCGATCATCTGCGCCGGCGTCCTCCGGAAGAGGATATCCAGGGGATGCCCATTTCAACTGGGGTGAACCTGGAAAACGAAGCAGCCCAGCGCCTGGCAGTCGAAAAAATTCGCGCCGTGCTGTCAGAACTTCCACAGGACCAGCGCCGCGCGCTCGAGATGGCTTTTTTTGAAGGCATGACGCACACAGAAATCGCCGCCAAAAGCGGCGAACCGCTGGGAACGGTCAAGACTCGGATTCGAACCGGATTGCTGGCGATTAGAAAAGCATTTGCATGACAGACCACACACAATACGCTGACATGCTGGCGCTCTACGCGCTCGGCTCTGTGGATGCTGCCGAGGCCGCTGAGCTGGAAGCACATCTGCGCACTTGTCCCGAGTGTCGTCAGGAACTCGCGGCGCTGCGCGGCGATGCCGCTGTGCTGGCATTGTCAGCGGTCGGGCCTGCGCCTCCGCAGGGAGCCCGCCAGCGCTTTGTGGCAGCAATCGCCAATGAGCCGCGCAAAGCTCCTGTGCGTCAGAAGATGGTGATCGGTGTTCTGCGGCCCAGATGGCTTACCTTTGTTCCCATTGCTGTGAGTCTGGCGCTGGCAATTTTCAGTTTGATGCTGTGGCGCACAGTTTCACGCTTGCAGACAAAACTGGAACAGGCACAGGCGCAGCTCATGGATACAAATGAGAAACTGCGGCAGGCCCAGGAATTGGTTGCTGTACTCCACGGCCCGGACAGCAAGGACTTTACCCTCGTGGCAGCCCAACAGCTTCGGGCCCCGCACGTCAAAACCTTCTACTCGCCCAAGGTTGGCAGGTTGGTTCTGGTGGCCGGTAATCTCGAATCATTGCCTCCCAACAAAGCTTATGAACTCTGGCTGCTTCCTGCCAATGGCGGCGCTCCCATGCCCGCGGGAACTTTCAAACCGAATCCCAAAGGCGATGTCATGATGGACCATTCGATGTCAGCAGCCGGCATCGAGGCCAAGGGATTCGCCATCACTGTTGAGCCCGAGGCCGGAAGCGACGTACCGACGCTTCCAATCCGATTCGTGGGCACGGGATAAAATCTCTGCATGCAAACCGCAGAAGTAGTCATCATTGGCGGCGGAATTGTTGGCTCCAGCATTGCTTATCACCTGACCGCCGCCGGATGCAAAAACGTGCTTGTCATTGAGCGCGAAACGGCCCAGGGCAAGGGTTCCACCGGCAAAAGCATGGGCGGAGTGCGGGCGCAGTTCGCTACCCCTGTGAACATTCAGATGTCGCTCTACTCCATTCCTTTTTATTCCCGTTTTGAAGACGTCATCGGCCATCCTTCGGGGTATAAATCTCAGGGTTATCTTTTCGTGGCCACAAGGCAGGCGCATCTTGATTATCTGCGCGCCAACTTCGAGCGGCAGAAATTGCTGGGACTCAAAACCGCAGAGTTGGTGAACGCACAGTACATCAGAAAGATGCTGCCTCCGTTGCGCTCCGACGATATTCTCGGCGGCAGCTTCTGCTCCACTGACGGATTTGTCGATCCCTACAGCGCCATGACAGGCTTCATGGCCAAAGCGATCCAGCAGGGCGCCACGTTGTGGAAGAACACCGAGGTGGTGGGGATTACTACCGATGCACACGGCATCTCGGAAGTGAAAACAACGAAAGATAATGTGGCTACACGAAGAGCGGTAAATGCCGCCGGGCCCTGGGCGGCACAGGTGGCCAAAATGGCGGGCGTGGATCTCCCGGTTGAGCCGCTTCGCCGCATGCTTGTCCCTTCCGAGCCGTTCAATGATTTTCCCCACACGTCGCCCATGGTGATTGATATGACCAACGGCTTCCACTTCCGTCCTGAAGGCCGCGGTTTCTTGCTGGCGTGGAACGATCCGGAAGAAACGACCGGCTTTAAAACTGATTTTGAAAATTCATTTATCGAAAAGATCCTGACTCGCGCCGCCGACCGTGTTCCCGTTTTTGAGAATCTTGCGGTCAATCCCAGGCGCGCCTGGGCTGGACTCTACGAGATGACCCCTGATCACCACTCCGTATTAGGCCCGGTCGCGGAAGTGCCGGGATTTTTTCTCGCGAATGGCTTCAGTGGTCACGGCGTGATGCATGCGCCCGCCACCGGCAGAATCGTTTCTGACCTGGTCCTCACCGGCAAAACTAGTGTCGTGGATGATGCCTCCGTACTCGGCTTCCAGCGCTTTGCAACCGGCCAGCTTTTGCACGAAACTGCAGTCTTATAAATCTCCAGCCAGTTTTCCACCCATCGGATTAAAGCAAAAAGGCCGCTATGTGCCTGATTACACGACTTATTCCGTGGTACTATCAGCTCTCGTTTGTCCTTGGCGGGAGGATTACATGAAAGTTTTCTCATCTTTTTCCGGTGCAGCCCTTTTTCTGGCACTACTCGTTTCTACTGCTTCTGCGCAAACCATCACCGGTTTTCTGGAAGGAAAAATCTCCGACAAGAGCGGGGCCGTGATTCCCGCCGCGAAGATCACAGTCGTAAACGCCCAAACCGGACTCTCGCGTTCGACGGTATCGAACGGTGCGGGCGATTATCGCCTCACCCTATTGCCTGTGGGCAATTACAAGGTAACGGCTGAGGCGCCCTCGTTCCGGCCGCAATCGGCAACGGTGCAGTTGACCATCGATCAGACTACGACTGTGGATTTTTCTCTTGAACCCAGTGCCGTCAAGGAAGAGGTCAATGTAACGGCGGAAGCGCCGCTGGTTGAACCCACCCGCACCTCCACGGACTCCGTAATAGGCCAGCAGCAAATCCAAAATCTTCCCGTGAATGGCAGACAATTCATTGACTTCGCTTTGCTTGCTCCCGGCGTGATTGTTGGCGATACCACTTCCGGCAGCACCGATGTGATCATCGAGCCTGTAACCAAGCTCTCCTTTGCCGGACAGAACATCCACTACAACTTTATCGCCATTGATGGCGCCGACAACATTTCCACCGCCTCCGGTGTGCAAAAGACAACGCCGTCAGAGGAAGCTGTGCGTGAATTCCTGGTCATTAACAACACATACAGTGTGGAGGCCGGGCGTGCGGTTGGCGGGATCGTCAACATCGTCACCAAGAGCGGCACCAACGAGGTGCATGGGAGCGTCTACGAATATTTCCGCAACGATGCCATGGACGCAAAGAGCATCCTGGCAGCGCCGGGACTGAATAAGCTGCGGCAGAACCAGTTTGGATTTACGCTGGGCGGCCCCCTCAAAAAAGATCGCACATTTTTCTTCGGCAACTACGAAGGCCAGCGCCGCAGTGAAAATCCTTTCTACAACTCGATCATTCTGGGAAATCTGGCGGCCATCAACACTTTCAAAACCGGTTTTGGCCTGGCGCCTGAGCAGCTGAACGTCAATCGCGTCAGCGATTATGACAACTTTGTGCTCAAGCTGGATCACTCGTTCACGAAAAATGAGTATGGCTTCCTGCGCTACTTTTTCAATGACGGACGCCTCACGAATGTTTCTCCGCTAAACGATGGTTTTGATCTGCCTTCCGGGTTCAAAGACAACTTCCTCCGCGACCAATCGCTGGTGGGCAGCCTGAATTCCGTTATTTCCTCGCATTTTGTGAATGAAGTGCGCGGGCAATACGCGCACCGCACTTTCGATTTTCCTACAGACACCACGCAGCCGCATCTGGAAGTCCTGAACACCTTCACCATGGGCGTGAATCGCGGCAATCCCGATTTCTACCAGGAAAGCCGCGAAGAATTTGCCGACAATGCGTCCTGGGAGGTCGGCAAGCACCGCATCGGCTTTGGCGGCGACTTCAGCCACGTGGATACGCTGGAATCTTTCCCGCTGTTCTATCCCTTTGAAGCCGATTTCGCGTGTCTCTTCGCCACCCAATGTCCATTCAGCTTGCAGGCAGGTGCGCCGCAGGTCATCTTCTTTGAGCGCTTCAAAGCTCCTACTTTCACGGAACCGACATTCAGCCCCACGGTCTTCGCCGGTCAGCGGATTTCCAGCGCCGTTCGCAACCAGGCGCAAGGCGATATTGGCCACACTTATGGAGGGCTGTACTTGCAGGACCACTGGCGGCCAACCGATCACCTGGCCTTGAACTACGGTTTGCGGTACCAGTTTGAAACTTTGCCTTCAGCGCTGGTGAACAGCCCGACGCTCGAGCTCGACCCGCGTGCCGGTTTTGCTTATAGCTTTGGCACCAAATACAACATCGTTTTGCGTGGCGGCGGCGGCATTTTCCACGGAATTATTCCCATGCCGCTGTTAGCGTGCCAGATACCCTCGTGCGGCGGAACAGGCGGCCCGTATCCCGGAACCAATGGCGATGCCCAGAACGCCAACACTAGGTTATTCGCATTTGCCAGCGCGCCAAATATCACCTCCATCGCCCTGGCGGACATGTTTGGCGGAACCTATCCGGATGCCGCGGCGCTGGGCTTCTGCCCCGGCGGAGTGGTCGCGGGCTGCGGATTCTTCGGCGATTCTACGATTGTCCGCTTTGATAAAAATCACAAACCACCTTACGGCATCCAGACAAGCCTTGGCCTGGAGTTGCAGCCCTTCAAGGATTCCGCGCTGGACATCACGGTCATGCGCTCCAAGGGCGTGCACCTCGGCAGCTTCTACAATGTGAATCAACCTGATCCCAGCGGGCATGTGCTGGTCCACGATTCGCAGGGACTGTCGGCACTCAAGAACACCTATTTTGCTGCTCCGGGCATTCCCGGATCGCGCAGCGCCGCGCCCGGCTTCCCAATTCTGTACGCCGTTTATTTCGAGGCAGCTTCGCGCTGGAACTCAGAGTGGAATGGACTGCTGGTCAACTTCAACAAGCGTACCAGCCATCATTTCAGCATGGGAGTGAGTTATACCTGGTCGAAAGGAATTGATGACGGTCCCAATCCCAGCTTTGTGCTGATCCCGCAGGACAGCCTGAATCTGAAGGCGGAACGCGCGCTCTCCTCAGACAGTGTGGGCCAGCGCTTTGTGCTGAATACCACGATTGATGGGCCAACGCACATGAATCCGGTGCTCAACAATTTCCATCTCGGAATGATCCTTTCGCTCGAGTCTCCCAACTACTTCACCAAGTTTGCCGGATTCGATGCCAACGGCGACATTTTCGGAAACAATGATCGCGTCGGCATTGAGCCGCGCAACACTTTCAAGGGCGATAGCTATCAGTCGGTCGATATGCGGCTTTCGCGCGAGTTCAAACCTGTAGAGCGCCTGAGCATTGAGACGATTGCTGAGGCATTCAACCTTTTGAATACGGTGAACGTGCGCTTCTTCAACACGGTCTATGGCGCTGCGGACTTCTGTAATTTCAACGCCACGGCGCAGGGATGCTCAGCCACTAAGTTTCTGGAGGGCTCACCCAACCCGAATTACGGCACGCCGCGCGCAGTCTACAATCCGCGGCAGATTCAGTTGGCGTTGAGGTTGAGATTCTGATCGAGTGGAGCGCCGCCGCCGGGGTCCCCGAAACATGGCGATTTTTCGCGTGGCGGGGTGAGGTGCCCTCGGCTGCGTCT
>DATDNH010000083.1:0-4375 GCA_036518395.1 Candidatus Angelobacter sp.
AGTCCACGTGGCGCTGGTCACTTCCGCAGCCAAAGCGGCGTATGACATGGCGTTTGCCTGCGTGCGCCCCACGGGATTGCTGCTTGCGGTCGGGCTGCCATCGGAGAGCATCTGCTTTCCGCCCATCATGATGGCTGCCAAAGAAGTGCGCATCCAAGCAAGCGCGGTGGGAACTCGCCAGGACCTGCGCGAAGTGCTGGCGATAGCAGACAAAGGCAAAATCCGCTGCCATGTCGCAACGCGACCGCTGTCCGAGGCGAATCAGGTCATCGAGCAACTGCGTCAAGGGCAAGTCTCGGGGCGAATGATGCTCTCCTTCCCGTAAAACCTACGCCTAGCGGCGCTCACGGTCGCGGATTCAGACCTTTTCGCCTTCCGGCACAGAATCTCAAGATTTGGGCTTCCCCAAAATTTCGTATTGACGTTAGTTCGTAAAATGTGATACCGACTATCACATTCTGGGGGTGTACTCCACCGCAGAGCGTGGGATCGAAGCAATGCAGACTCTCCAATCCATGCTCGCTGTTGGACTTCCCACTTTAGTCGAGGACGGCCGTGGCACGGTCGAGACGGCTGCGGTACAGAAGTGTTGACTTGAGGATTTGAAGATTCCTTTGGATCAACTACGCGGTGCTCGATACTTCTGAAGAAACCAGGAGGAGCTATGAAGTCGACCTTGTTGGCAGTTGCGATGCTTTTAGCGGCGTGCTTGTTTCCCGGTAGCGCTGCAACCACCGCCCAGGGTGTTGGAGCCTCTGCGGACCTGACGGGGACGGTCTCCGATCCGACAGGAGCGGGAGTACCGAACGCCAAGGTAACAGTGACGGACGCTGCGAGGGGCGTGGAGCGCAGTGTGACGACCGACGAACATGGAGTTTATCGAGTGTCCGGGCTTGCGCCCTCCAGCTATAAGGTCAGTGTCGAGCACTCGGGTTTTCAGACAGAAGTAGCCCCGGCTGTCACGTTGACCGTCGGTCAAACTCTGGTCTTTGATTTCCGGCTCAAGTTGTCGGGAATGACGTCGCAAGTGGAAGTTAGTTCCGAACCTCCTATCGTGGAGACGGAAAGAGCAAGCCAGGCAAACACGCTTACACAGGAATACATTGCCGACCTGCCGATTGACCGCCGCGATTACCTCAGTTTTACATTGCTGGCTCCAGGCGTGTCGAATTCCACGCGGCTGGCTTCGGACCAGGACTTTCGCGTCAAGCAGACTCCGCAGAGCGGGCTCTCTTTCTATGGAAGCAATGGCCGCGGCAACAGTGTCACTGTCGACGGCGGGGAAGCCAACGACGATGCCGGCGGAGTACGACTGACTCTGAGCCAGGATGCGGTTCAAGAGTTTCAGGTGAATCGCAGCAACTACCTGGCGGAATTGGGCGGCGCCAGTGGCGCAGCCATCAATATCGTGTCAAAGTCTGGATCCAACGAGCTGCACGGCACCCTCTATTCTTATTTCCGGAATGACGCGCTCGACGCGGCTGATCCTTTTGCTGTCAAACAGGCTTTGGCGCCGGGCGCAGTTTTCGACCCGTCGCAGCCGGACAGCGTCGGTTCCAACGTGAAGAATTCGCTAAAACGGTACCAATACGGCGGCACGGCCGGTTTCCCAATCAAAAAGGACAAAGCCTTCCTCTTCGCCGCCTTTGAAGGTTTGCAGCAGGACACGCAGAGCGCGGTGCCCTTACTGACCAACACCGATATTTTTAGGCCCACGAGCCCCCAGTTAACCACTTTTCAGAACCTGGCCGCCGAAGGCAGCGGCACCATGGTGCAGTGTTTCTCGAATTCAGCTCAGACGTTTCCAGCACCCACCTGCGCTTTCCTGCTGCAGGATATCTTGACGGTAAGCCAACTGGCCGCACCGGCGCGAATGGCGGGGCAACAGGCATTGAACGCTTTTTTGATCAACCAACTTGAAACCAATGGAGGTTTATTCAATTTCAAGACGCGCGAGTACCTTGCTTCCGGGCGGTTTGACCATCATTTCAGCGACTCGAACCAGTTCGTTCTTACCTACAGGTACGGCCACGATAAAGAAGAGAACCCCGATGTTCATTCGCTTACGGGGTTCAGCGCCGGAAGCTCCATTCGCGACTATGACAACAATGCCATGGCGGCCTGGTACCATCAGTTCAGCTCTACGGCGCAAAATGGGCTGCGCCTGCAGTTTGACTTCGCGACCTTGGACGTGATTCCCAATGTGCCCGGAGAGGTAGGTTTGCAGATTCCGGGTTTTGTCAACAATCTGGGCACCAGCATCTTTATTCCGAACTACACGATTACGCGCCGCTATGAAATTGGCGACGATTTCACCTTGATTCGCGGCCACCATACCATGAGATTTGGGGGTGCGGAACTCCTTCGCGGCAATCATACCGAGTCCCACACATTCTTCCCCGGCCGGTTTGTTTTTGGTTCGTTGCCGGGGTTCCTCATCAGCCCCTGCCTGGCCCCTTCGACGCCAGCGACGCCGACAACTCCGGCACAACCAAATCCTTGCGGGCTTACAACACAGGGAGTGGCGCTTAACTCTCTGCAGACCGCTTCATTCGGGTTGCCGCAGGTCTTTCAGCAGGGTTTTGGCAATCCGGTGTATCCGTATTACACCAGGCCCTGGACGGCTGCCTATTGGCAGGATTCCTGGCGTCTCCGTTCAAATTTCACGCTGAATTATGGCCTTCGCTACGAACTCGACACTCAGTACAATCCTTTGGGCACGTACAAGAAGAATTTTGGTCCGCGAGTCTCTTTCGCATGGGATCCATTCAGCAACCATAAGACCGTCGTGCGGGCAGGATATGGAATCTTTTACGCTCCGATCTATGACCAAATTCCCGCAGTGGATCTTTCCCTCGGGGTGTTGAATGCGAACAAAAGCTCGGTTGGAAACAGCACGAAAGCCGGAGAAGTCAACAATTTGATCGCAGTGTGTGGAATAGCCGGAACTCCATTCGTTGGGAGTGGATCCAGTCCCTGCAACCGCGAAATCTCTATCTATATCGTTCCGCTTACCGGCGTACCCTTTGGAAACGCCAACCTGAATTCCGCGGCCGTTTTTCAGGGCTTGTTCGGAGCAGGACCTAATGGGGGATTGATCGGGTGCACGAACCAGGCGTCGGGGACCTACGCGTGCATTACTCCGGCCAGTCTCGCACCGTTTGGACTGAATGTGACCAACAGCGGCCCGCTCGCGCCACTGCAGGTAGTTTTCGTGGAGCAGCCAAATTTCCGCAACCCATACTCGCAGCAGGCCGGATTCGGGATCGAGCACGAGCTTGTTTCCGGATTCTCCATTTCCGCAAGCTATATTTACTCGCACACCATCGGGCTCCCTGTAGCCATCGATACCAACCTGCTGCCTGCGCCCACCAGCACGGTCCCCCTGGCCAACGGAAAGGCGGTGACGTACCGGAACTGGAATTTGAGCCCGGGAGCCGATCCACTCGGCGGGACGGAAGGACTGCCTTGTGCGGCGACGGCGGCGAATCCGCTGGCTCCGTTCGCATGCTTCGTGAATCCGCTTATCGTTCAAAACAACCAGTACAGTTCGGCGGCAACAGCGGTGTATCAAGCCGGTATTCTAGAAATCAGGAAACGCTTCAGCACCCACTTTACGGTCTTCGGCAATTACACGTTCAGCAAAGGGTTCGACACGAGCACAGATTTCAACAGCGACTACGGGCCGCAAGATCCCACGAATCTGGGGGCTGATCGGGGGCTCTCCGAGTTTGATCAACGCCACAAGGTTGTCGTCGCGGGAGTCTTTGATAGTCCGTGGAAGGGTGCAGTGCTGGGAGGATTTCAATTATCCCCAATCTTTACCTATAACAGCGGACATCCTTTCAATCTGCTCGCCGGCGGAGAGGTCAACGGAGACAACCACACCACCAACGAACGGCCCCTCGGGGCCGGCCGCGACACCGGCCTGGGGCCGAGTTTCACAAACTTCGACATGCGTTTGAGCTGGCAGCACAAATTCACTGAAAAAGCAAAAATGCAGATCACCGCGGAAGGATTCAACATCGCGAACCATACGAATTATGCGAGCGTGAACAATGAGGTGAGCCCGCTGTTTGGAATTCAAACCACGCCGACGACCTGCCCGGTCGCAGGTACTTGCCTTACGGGGAACACATCCTTCAACGTACACGGCTTTAAGCCAGGAACACTGCTTCCGGACGGATCGCATGCAACCGCCAGCACACCGCTGGCTTTTACGTCAGTGTTTCCGAAGCGCGAAATCCAGTTGGGGTTGCGGTTCACTTTCTGAGGGCAGATCAATTCGTTTTCCGGCGCTGTCCCCGCCGGTAAGACAGCGTCCCCGCTGTCCAAGACAGTGTTGGATGAGAAGAATCGCTTACTAGCGGAAGCT
>DATDNH010000084.1:0-8660 GCA_036518395.1 Candidatus Angelobacter sp.
GCCCGGCAGAGCGTTGGGCCGGAGGATCATTTTTAGAAGGGCGGCCCTTGGCCCTTGGCTTTTGGCCTTTGGCTAAACCAACCCCGACAAGTTTGAAACACAGAGGAACAGAGTAAGCGGAGGCATCATGGTGACAAGCCCTATAGAGACATCCTCGTACGCTGAAATCGTTCGGCGGCCGCTTTTGGCGCGAGAGTGCGCGCTCGTGGTCGTCGATATCCAGGAAAAGCTTTTGCCGCCAATCTTTGAAAAGGAACGGCTTCTGCGCAACAGCCAGCTCTTGATTCGTCTGGCTAACATTCTTTCGCTGCCTGTGATTGCCACAACGCAATATGCCAAAGGGTTGGGACAAATTGTGCCGGAGATTGCTTCCCTGCTGCCGCAATCTGATTCACTGGATAAGCTGGAGTTCGGATGTTTTGGCAATGGCGAGTTCTGCTCGCGAGTGGCCCGGCTCAGCGGACGCAACACGCTGCTGCTGTGCGGCATGGAGACGCATATCTGCGTCCTTCAAACCGCCATGGGAGCGCTGAATCAGGGACACATCGTGCACGTTGCCGCTGATGCGGTAAGCTCGCGCGCCGAACTGAACTGGAAACTTGGGCTGGAACAAATGCGTGATGCTGGCGCGGTGATCTCCTCTACGGAGATGATGATCTACGAACTGCTGGGAAAATCAGGCAGCCCGGAATTCAAGGAGATGTTGACGTATTTGAAATAAGCAATTGGCAAGTAGCAGTTGGCTTTTGGCTATTAGCTCTTGGCTAAATCAAAACCAACACCTTTGAAACATAGAGGAACCGAGGAAGTGGCCTTGGATTTGGTAATTGGGTAATTTAAGAGCCGTGCCGAACCGCCAACAATTACCCACTTACCAAATTACTCAATTACTCAATCTGTTTTCTTCACTCTGACGACCGTGATCTTGGAAAACCCTTCCTCAAACGCCGGCGGGCGAAGTTTCGAGGCCATGCGCTGGACCAATTCCTCTTTTACCTGACGCTCGCGACGGCGGTTTCGTTCCAGGCAAACTTCCAGCGGAACATCAAAGAAAACGGCATGCACGTCATATCCAAAGCTTCTAGCCATCTTGATCCACTGGCGGCGCTCATGCGTGGCCAGATTGGTTGCATCCACATAATTCCATGGCATGCGGGCAATCAAACGTGCGCGCAACAGCGACCTCAGCGTGGAAAAGACCAGGCCCTGATAACGCTGCTCCTCAATATCGTCAAAAAGGATGTTGCGCAGCATGTCGCTGGAAAGGGGCGTCACGCCGCGACGCTTGAACCACGTGGTTTTTCCCGACCCGGGCAGCCCGATAGCAAGAACTACTACGCCTTTGGATTTCCGCTGCGGTTTTCCTGGCAGGGTCGAAGTGGGCTGCTGCTCCGGTGCGCCGGGAGGAGGTGTGTAAGGCGATTCCGGCTGGACTTCCGTCTCCATACGGTTGTCCACCCGAGCCTCGGGCGGCGGTACGGCGGCGATGGGCGGCGTAGGTTCCGGAGTTTCGTACGCGGGCACGATCGGTTCCGGATGATGCTCATCCACCGGAGGTTTCTGCTGGCCTACTTTTCCAGTAGCCTCAGCGTCGTTCTCCACCTTCTTTTTCTTACGGCGCCTCATGCGCTCGCGCATCCAGTTGCGCATGTCTCGTGTGTAACACACAGCGCAGATTGGTTGCAAGCAACCAAGAAGGTTACAGGGGACAGGTTACAGGAGACAGGGCAAGAATTACGGACAGCTCTCCATCAGGGGAAACCGAACGCAGAGAGCAACGATCATAGCTTGCAGCGCATCTGCTGTCACCTGTAACCTGTAACCTGTCACCTCAATCCGGAGGACTGCTACATGGCTATTAAAGTTGGTATTAATGGTTTTGGCCGCATCGGCCGCAATTTGTTTCGCTCATCTTTGGACGATTCCGGTATTGAATACGTCGCCGTGAATGATCTCACCAGCCCGGCAACGCTCGCTCACCTGCTGAAATACGATTCCATCCTCGGCAATCTGAAACACGAGATCAAGGCCAGCGGCGACTGCATCAGCATCGACAGAAAGGAGCTGCGAGTTTTTTCAGAAAAAGACCCTGCGGCGATCAACTGGGAATCAGTGGGCGCGCAGATCGTGATTGAATCCACCGGCAAGTTTACTGATGCGGAGGGCGCGAAGAAACATCTGCGCGGTCCGGTGAAAAAAGTCATTATCTCCGCACCAGCAAAAAATGAGGACATCACCGTTGTTCTCGGCGTGAATGGAGAGAAGTACGATCCCGGCAAGCACCATATCATCTCGAATGCCTCCTGCACCACAAACTGCCTGGCGCCAGTGGCAAAAGTGATCAACGACAATTTCAAAATCCAGAGTGGGACCATGACCACTATCCACTCCTACACCAATGACCAGGTGATTCTGGATTTTCCTCACAAGGACTTGCGCCGCGCCCGCGCTGCAGCGATCAACATGATCCCTACTTCAACCGGCGCCGCCAAAGCACTGCACCTCGTAATTCCGGACTTAAAAGGAAAGCTCGATGGTTTTGCCATGCGTGTTCCTACGCCCAACGTTTCGGTGGTGGACCTGGTTGCGTTCGTGGAAAAATCCACGTCCGTGGAAGAGGTAAATGGAGCTTTGAAGAAGGCCGCAGACACGACGCTGAAGGGTATTCTGGGCTATGAAGTCAACGAGTTGGTCTCCTCGGATTTCAAAGGCGACGACCGTTCTTCCATCGTGGACGCTCCGCAGACGCGCGTGGTCGCCGGCAAATGCGTGAAAGTGATTGCCTGGTACGACAATGAGTGGGGATATTCGTGCAGGCTAAGGGACCTGATTCATTACGTGGCGGGGAAGGGTTTGTAAAGCTTTTGTAGTTTATCCCGAGCGCAGCGAGGGATCCTTTTCGCTTTGATATAGCTTCAGGGCGGAGGCCCCGAGAGATTTCCGACTGCGTTTCTGAATATGAAATCTTTGGGCATACGTCCTGAGATTGCGTGAAAAGCTTGTAGCGATCCCTCGCTTCGCTTCGGGATAAACTACAAGAGCAAAAGCAAATGCCTAAGCTCTCAATCCAGGACCTGAATCTTAACGGCGAGCAAGTCTTCATGCGCGTGGACTTCAATGTTCCGTTGAATGAAGACGGCCGTGTTTCCGACGACACACGCATTCGCGAGACGCTCCCCACAATCGAGTATGCGCTCCGCAAAGGCGCGCGTTTAATTCTGGCATCACATCTGGGGCGTCCCAAGGGCAAACCCAATCCCAAAATGAGTCTGAAAGCTGTGGCCGAGCGGCTGCGCATTCTCCTGGACCAGAAACTGGGCCGCAGTTGTAACGTGGGGTTTGCGCCGGATTGTGTTGGGTTTGCCGCCGAAGAGATGGCCAACAAGCTGGAAAAAGGACAGACGCTGCTGCTGGAGAACTTGCGCTTTCATGTTGAAGAGGAAGCCAACGATGAGAAATTTTCCCGCCAGCTTGCCGCTTTGGCCGATGTTTACGTGAACGATGCCTTCGGCACAGCCCACCGCGCCCATGCTTCCACGGTGGGAATCACAAAGTTTGTCGATAAGGCCGCTGCCGGGCTGCTGATGCAGAAAGAATTGGAGTACCTGGGCAAAGTCACGTCGAATCCAGAAAAACCTTTCCTGGCCATCATTGGCGGCGCCAAAGTATCTGACAAAATTGATGTGCTGCGGAATCTCATGAGCAAAGTTGACGCTCTGTTGATTGGCGGCGCGATGGCCTATACCTTCCTTAAAAGCCAGGGCAAGCAAGTGGGCAGGTCGCTCGTGGAAGAAGACAAGCTGGATCTGGCGAAAGAACTGCTTGAGCAGGCTAAGAACGGAAATATTCGATTCCTGCTGCCAGTAGATCACGTGATGGCCGATAAAATCGACGCTTCAGCAAAAACACGCGTGGTCAAGAGTGACGAAGGAATTCCCGCCGATCAGATGGGGCTGGATATCGGCCCGGAAACCATCGCCGCCTTTTCGAAAGAGATTGGATCAGCTAAAACCATTCTGTGGAACGGGCCAATGGGAGTATTTGAAGTGGCGCCGTTTGCCAATGGAACCATGAGAATTGCGAAGGCCATCGCGGCAAACGGCAATGCACTCTCGATCGTGGGCGGTGGCGACTCAGTGGCCGCAGTTCAGCAATCTGGCGTGGCAGACAAGATCACGCACATCTCTACCGGTGGCGGCGCATCGCTGGAGTTCCTGGAAGGCAAGAAGCTTCCCGGGGTGGAAGCGCTGACGGACAAATAAGTATGGATCCGCGCCTCCGTTATCGCATTGGCGACAGGAACTTCCTCGAGCTGCTGGTTGGCGATATCACTGACGAAACCACTGATGCCATTGTGAATGCCGCCAATTCGAGCCTGATGGGCGGAGGAGGCGTGGATGGCGCCATTCATCGCGCTGCCGGCCCTGCGCTGCTGGAAGAATGCAAAAAGATTCGTGCAAAGCGCGGTCCCTTGCCCGCCGGACAAGCCGTGAGCACCTCTGGGGCAAACCTTGGCGCGAAATACGTGATCCATACGGTGGGGCCGATCTGGTACGGAGGCCAATCGAACGAGCCGGAAACGCTGGCCAGTTGCTATCGCGAATCACTGCGATTGGCTACCGAACTGGAGTGCGCCAGCATCAGCTTCCCTTCTATTTCCACTGGCGCGTTCGGTTATCCAGTGCATGAAGCTGCGCAGGTAGCGCTTCAGGCAGTAGTCGAGCATTTGCGTCAGCCAGCGTCAGTGAATCTGGCCCGCTTCGTGCTGTTTGATTCGCGTAGTCATCAGGCGTATAAGCTCTCGGCAGAGAATTTGGGTCTGGATTTACGATCTTGAGTTTCTCCGTGCTTCAGTGTCTCCGTGGTGGATTTTGAATTTCTATGCGACGCAAATTGATTGCCGCCAATTGGAAGATGTACAAAACTCCGGCACAGGCGCGAGCGTTTGTTGAGTCATTCCTGCCCATGGTCCATGAACACAGACGTGCAGAGATCGTGCTGTGCCCGCCATTCGTCTGCATACCTGCCGTGGTGGAAACACTGGGCGACGGCGAGATTGGGGTTGGCGGGCAGAATATGTTCTGGGAAAAAGAAGGCGCATATACAGGCGAGGTTTCCGGCCCGATGTTGAAAGCCGTGGGATGCTCGCACGTAATCATCGGACACTCCGAGCGACGCCAGTATTTCGGTGAGATCGATGAAAGCGTAAATCGCAAGCTCAAGGCAGCACTCACCGCTGGGCTGCAACCTATTGTCTGCGTCGGCGAGGTACTTCAGGAACGCGAAGCTGGACTGACGGAAGAAATTCTGACTCGCCAATGCAACATCGCTTTCAGTGAGATCTCCGGTTTAGAGGCCGCGCCGTTGATCGTGGCATACGAACCCGTGTGGGCGATCGGCACCGGCAAAACTGCCACCCCGGAAATGGCTGCCCAAGCTCATCTCCTCATTCGCGAGCAGGCAGCCAAGGCTTTTGGCGATGATACCGCCGCGAACTTGCGGATTCTCTATGGCGGCAGTGTAAAACCAGAAAACGCCAAAGCATTGATGTCACAGATAGAAATAGATGGTGCTCTCGTAGGTGGGGCCAGCCTGGATCCAAAATCGTTTGCCGCGATTGTCGCCGCAGCCGACTGATATCAACAGACTCATTTACCCGATCTAAGCTAATGATTTTACAAGTGGATATCCAAACATTAGCGTAAGTAACTCAACTTCTTTCTTCCGATTACCTTGACAGACGCAAGAGCGGTAATCTATGATTAGCACTCGATGAGACTGAGTGCTAGCAGCAGCTCAGCTTATCTTCCAAAAGCAATTCGTAAGAAACCCTCATAACAAAAAAATTGAAAGGAGTAGTACATGGCGCAAAAGTTCACTCCCCTGCATGATCGCGTCCTGCTTCGCCGGATTGAAGAGGCGGAGACGGTTCGCGGCGGCATTATCATCCCCGACACTGCCAAGGAAAAGCCCCAGGAGGGCATCGTTCTTGCGGTAGGCACGGGCAAGTACGAAAAAGGTCAAACCATTCCCCTGGCTGTGAAGGAAGGCGACCGGGTCCTCTTTGGCAAGTATGCCGGCACAGAAATCAAGATCGACGGCGAAGAGCTGCTGATTCTGCGTGAAGAGGAAATCCTGGGCATTCTGAGCGGCGCGGGCAAATCGGCCGAGAAGCACGAAAAAGCCGGAGCGGCGAGAAAGTAGCAGATGGCAACTAGCAAATAGCAATTAGCTAAATCGGATTTTGCCAGCTGCTAATTGCCAATTACTAATTGCTGAAAATCGCAGCTTAAGAAAACTCAAATCAAGTTATCGCTGTATATCGCACGAAAATTTTCTAGGAGAGATCAATATGGCAAAGCAGATTGTTCACGGTGAAGAGTCGCGGCAGGCAATTCTGCGCGGCGTCAACACCCTGGCCAACGCAGTTAAGGTGACGCTCGGCCCCAAGGGCCGTAACGTCGTACTTGAAAAGAAGTTTGGCTCACCCACGATCACCAAAGACGGTGTCACGGTGGCCAAAGAGATCGAATTGGCAGACACGCTGGAGAACATGGGCGCACAGATGGTGCGCGAAGTCGCCAGCAAGACCAGCGATGTGGCCGGCGACGGCACCACCACTGCTACCGTTCTCGCTCAGGCCATCTATCGTGATGGCGTAAAGACCGTAGCAGCAGGCGCCAATCCCATGGCCCTGAAGCGCGGCATCGAGAAGGCAGTCGCCGCCATCTGCGGCGTGCTAGAGAAAGATGGGGAGCGCAGCAAGGGCTATCTCGACACGCTTTCCAAACCAGTCACCGGCGACATGATTGCCCAGGTCGGCACCATTTCCGCCAACAACGACGAGACCATCGGCCGCATCATTGCCGAAGCCATGAAGAAGGTCGGCAAAGACGGCGTGATCACCGTGGAAGAGTCCCGGACCATGGAAACCAGCCTTGAAGTGGTCGAGGGCATGCAGTTTGACCGCGGCTATCTCTCACCCTACTTCGTAACCGATCCGGAGCGGATGGAAACCATTCTGGACGATGCTTACATTCTCATCAACGAAAAGAAAATCAGTACCATGAAAGACCTGCTGCCGCTGCTGGAGCAGATTGCCAAGGGCGGCAAGCCGCTGCTGATCATTGCTGAAGACGTGGACGGCGAAGCGCTCGCTACCCTGGTCGTCAACAAGCTGCGCGGCACGCTTCAGGTCTGCGCGGTGAAGGCACCTGGCTTCGGCGATCGCCGCAAGGCTATGCTGCAGGACATCGCAATCCTCACTGGTGGCAAGGCCATTACGGAAGATCTGGGCATCAAGCTGGAGAACGTCCAGATGCAGGACCTTGGCCGCGCCAAGAAGATCACGGTGGACAAGGACAACACCACCATCGTCGAAGGCAGAGGCAAGAGCGGCGAGATCGAAGGCCGGGTGAAGGAAATCCGCAGCCAGATCGAAAAATCCACCAGCGACTATGATCGCGAGAAGCTGCAGGAGCGGCTGGCCAAGCTGGTCGGCGGCGTCGCCGTGATCAAAGTTGGTGCGGCAACCGAAACCGAAATGAAGGAGAAGAAAGCCCGCGTTGAAGACGCAATGCACGCCACGCGCGCTGCCGTCGAGGAAGGCATTGTCCCCGGGGGCGGTGTGGCTCTCGTGCGCTCACAGGCCGCTCTGGACAACCTCAAGCTGAAAGGCGATGAGCAGATCGGTGCGGACATTGTGCGCCGCGCGCTGGAAGAGCCGCTGCGTCATATCGTCGGCAACGCCGGTGAGGAAGGCGCGATTGTGGTTGGCAAGATCAAGGAGCACAGCGATGCCAACTACGGTTACAACGCTCAGACAAGTAAGTTCGAAGACCTGGTCAAGGCCGGCGTCATTGACCCGACCAAAGTGGCGCGCACTGCGCTGCAGAATGCCGGATCAATTGCGGCATTAATGCTGACCACAGAAGCCCTGGTCTCCGAGATTCCAAAAGATGAGAAGGCCCCGGCCATGCCTCCGGGCGGCGGCGACTTCCACTAAACTGAAACGATAGCGAACGACTTAAGAGCCCCGCAACCATGCGGGGCTTTTTTTGACGCAATCAGAATTTGAAATGACCCTGAAGTTCCGCCTTCGTGTCTTTCGTGGTTAATCTTCGGCAATCAGTGGCGCAAAAGTTTTGCAAATCCAACGTGGATGTCCGTTCGTATATTATTCGGAAGCGCTCATGGCCAATTCCATTATGAAAACAGTTTTTCTCACTGGCAACACGGGTTACATCGGCAGCCGGCTTGCGCAGATGCTGATGGCGCGCGGGCACTACGTCAAAGCCCTTGCTCGCTTCAACACCGCAAGGATTTCCAATCTGCCTCACGATTGCCATCCCGTTTTTGGCGATGCCGTGAACGGCGGATACCAATCGCACGTTCCGCCATCGGATACCTTTGTGCACCTGGTGGGTGTGTCCCACCCCAGCCCATCAAAAGCTGCGCTGTTTCGCTCGGTGGATCTGAAATCTCTGGAAACGGCAGTTCGTGCCGCGCAATCCGCGCAGATCAGGCATTTTGTTTACTTGAGCGTCGCCCATCCTGCTCCGGTGATGAAGGCCTATATTGCGGTCCGAGAAGAATGCGAGCAGATTATCCGCTCCAGCGGCCTAAAGGCCACAATTCTGCGGCCCTGGTACGTGCTGGGC
>DATDNH010000085.1:0-6347 GCA_036518395.1 Candidatus Angelobacter sp.
AATAAAGTTCGACTGGCGTTTGGCCTTCCCGGATGCCCAACACCACATAGGCCTGCTTGCCATTGAGCGGTTCCCTTTTCTGTACTCGCAACTCCCTGAAGATTTGCTTGAGATAAGTGGGGAAGAAGAGTTCCGCGTCCAACTTCGCAGCATCCAGTTCTGAAGGACCCATCTCGTGTGGCGCCCGGCCTGCCGTGCTCAGCCACCCTTCCGCCCCGTTGATGCCAGTGACGCTGTCCCCGCCAGGAAAGCTCACCGTGGTTATTCGTCTTGCCGGCGCTTGAGCAAGAACTTCAACGGGAAAGCTCTTCGCGCCGACCGTCAGGGTTCCCTTCTGAATGCGGGTTGAAATCTTGGCCACGGCTTCAGGCCCGCCGATCGCCTGAAGGTACTTTGCAACGATCTGTTCCGCGGCCGGCAGGCCGGTGGTTTCCTCAAGGCGCGTCTTTTCTTCTTCAGCAACTTTGACATCGTCCTGGTTGACGCTGGGAATGATCAAGGGTTTGCGGGCACCACGATGACATGCAAAACATGTGACTTCCTGATGGCCATCAAAGTTGTCCTTATTGATGGTGAACATCATTCGCATCATCTTTCGCGCTGTCTGCTTGGTTTCCTTGTCATCCTTGTCGAAAGCACTTTCGATGTGACAAAAATCGCATTGGACGCCTAAGGAGGCTGCGATGAACTGCATGGCCGGAATGAACTGGTCGGCGGGTACTCCTTTTAATACCTGGATGTTTTTGTAAACCTGCTCGCTAGTCTTGGGAATCGCGTGAGCAGAACTCTGCGCAGTTTGAGCACGCAACATGCCTGCACAGAAGACGAGAAGTGGGACGCATACAAGTGTGCGGAGCAGAACTTTTTTCACGCGCATGTGGGTACCTCGGTCGCTGCTAATTCTCGACAGGAAGGCTTCGGAGTTCTGGCGCTGGCAGCGCATCGAGATCTGGACGATAGCCTCTCGCCGCGAAATAGAGTACATAGACATGGCAAAGGAATGGAACCACAAAGGCGTAGCGGATATTGCTCATATCTGAGATGTAGCCCATGATGGCTGGAAACACGGCGCCTCCGATGATCGACATCACTAATAAGGATGAGCCCAGCTTGGTGTAGGCACCGAGATGCTTGAGGCTCAAAGCAAAGATGGTCGGAAAGAAAATCGAATGAAAGAAGCCCAACAGGACCAGTGCCCACATGGGGGCCACTCCGGTTCCCAGCAGTACGACTGTCAGGCAAGTCAGGGCCGAGACTCCGAAAAACGAAAGCAGGCGGGACGCCGCAATATGCTTCATGATGGCGGAGCCGGCAAACCTGCCAATCATGAATCCCAGGAGATGCAGCTTGAGATAATTGGCGGCATGTTTCTCCGGAAGTCCGGTCATGCTGTACTGTGCAAAGCGGATGACAAAACTGGCGACGCCTACTTGAGCGCCCACATAGAAGAACTGCGCCGCTACGCCTTTCAACAGATGCTTGTATGGCCACAGACCACGCAGACCGACAGCCTCGCTGGGCGCTCCCGCATCGCCTTCTTCTTCACGGACTTCAGGCAGTTTGGAGAAGAAGATGAGCGCAGCGACAGCGAGGAAGAGTCCCGCGATGACCAGGTAAGGTGTTTTGACCGTGGACGCTTCGGCAATCTCGTAGGCGTGCAATTGCTCCGGCGTCATCGCGGCTAACTGTGTGCGCGAATACTCGACTCCAGAAAGGATGAACGCAGCGCCCACGATGGGCGTAACCACAGCCCCCACCGAGTTGAAAGACTGCGCCAGGTTCAAGCGACGCTCGGAACTTTCCGGAGGGCCAAGGATAGTTACGTAAGGATTGGCCGCCACCTCCAGAATGCCCTGGCCGCACGCCATAATAAAGAGTGCGAACAGGAAAAATATGTACAGCCTGATCGATGCTGCTGGAATGAATAAGAGTGCTCCAGTGGCACACGTCAGCAGCCCGACTAGAATCCCTCGCTTGTAGCCGATCTTCTCCATCAACCACCCAGCCGGCAGCGCGGCCAGAAAGTAGCCCCCGAAAAACGCAGTTTGTATCAGGGACGACCGAAAGTCGGTAAGGTGAAATGCTTTCTTGAGGTGGGGAATGAGGATGTCATTCAGATTGACGCCGAAAGCCCAAAGAAAAAATAGGCTGGTCACCAGGATCAGCGGCACCACATAGCGGCGCTCCGTAATCGGGACGGTCGGTTTGGTCATATTTATCCTGTCAGGTTAAAGCGCGATCTAAATGCACATATCCGCCGTCTACAAACAGGTGCTGGCCCGTAATGTGGCTGGCCTTTAAGGAAATAAGAAAAACCACCATGGCCGCAATCTCATCTGGGGTTGTCATTCGCTTGTCAAACGGAATTTTGGCGACGACACTGTTCAGTTTTTCCTGCGGAGCGGGGAAGGTCTCGAGCCATTGCTGATAGAGTGGCGTCATCACTTCGGCGGGGATGACGGCGTTTACCCGGATGCTGTAGGGGAGAAGCTCGGCGGCCCACTCCCGCGTCATTCCAAGGATGGCGCCCTTGGACGCAACATATCCCGACGTGCCGCCTTGACCCGTAAGAGCGGTTTTCGAACTGATGTTCACGATCGAGCCACGGCTTCGCTTCAAGTGCGGCACGCAGTAGTGCGCCATGTTGTAGTAATGCAGCAGATTGCGCTCGAGCGAGCGCACAAACTCTTTGGGATTGCCGTGCTCGAGGCCGACCTTGTCATTGATGCCTGCGTTGTTCACCAGCGCATCGATGCGGCCGAAACTCGCAAGCGTCTGTTCGACGATCACGTTGCAATTGTCGGCTGAGGCAAGGTCCATATTAATGAAGGTGGCCTCCAGCCCCTGGGAGCGTAAATCGTCGAGGAATTGCTGGCATGCTGATGCATCTCGATCGGCGGCGACCGCAATGGCGCCCTCTTCGGCGCACATCCTGGTGATAGCCGCGCCGATGCCTTTCGCCCCACCGGTCACGAGCACAACTTTGTTCTTGAGCTGGAGGTCCATGGAGAGCGCGGCTCTGGTCGTGAACTCTAGTCTTCGCAGCAGTTATCTAAGTTCTAGCCGCGAAGATTTAAGAAACCTCCGTCGATAGGGTAATCGGAACCTGTGATGAACGAGGCTTCATCGGAACAAAGAAAGAGAGCAAGGGCGGCGATCTCTTCCGGTTGGGCCATTCTGCCGATGGGCTGTGACTTTTCCAACTTCTCAAACATCTCCTGCTCCTTGCCGGGATAGTTGCGATGCAGGAATCCATCCACGAAAGGCGTGTGGACTCTGGCCGGAGAAATACAATTGCAGCGAATCTTGTGGCCTAGATAGTCCTTGGCAACCGAGTAAGTCATGGCGACCACCGCGCCCTTGCTCATGGAGTAGGCAAAGCGATCCGCTAGACCCGAGGTACCGGCGATCGACGCCATGTTCAAAATGATGCCGCCTCCGTTCGCTTTCATATGTGCTACGGAGGCGCACATGCAGTTATAAATGCCTTTGACGTTAACGGAAAAAACTTTGTCGAAATCCTCTTCCGTGGTGCTTTCCAGATTGCCCACGTGCGAGATTCCCGCGTTGTTGATCAGAATGTGGAGGTTGCCGTCCTCGAGTATCTTGTTGAATGTGGCGTTCACGGCACGGGGTTGGGACACGTCGCAGCCGTAAGCCTTTGCGTTTCCGCCGGTAGCCCGAATTTCGGAGGCGACGGCATCGGCAGCTTTTTCGTCGATGTCGAGCAAGCGTACGCAGGCGCCGCTGGCGGCAAATCGTTGCGCAACCGCGCGCCCTATGCCGCTTGCCGCCCCCGTAACTACGGCGAGCTTGCCATCCAGACGAAACGTGTGTGAATTCCCTTTCAGAAAGCCTCCGTTCACGATGCGAACCATTGCGGACTACTTCGACTGCTCCTGATGTGCTTGCTCGAAGACCGCCAACGCGTTTTGCGCATCGCTGTCGTCGGGCGCCAATTGCAACGCAGTGCGCAATTCCTTCTTTGCCTCATCGAGATTGCCGGTGCGACCATAAAACAATCCGAGATTCTTGTGCAGGTGAGCGCTTTGTGGACAATTACCGCAAAGCTGAATGGCCTCGTTCATCTGCTCCAGGGCCTGAGGCCAATTTTGTGCGTTTGCCGCCTCTAGGGCAAAGTTGCCCAGTTCCGAAACTCGATCAGCGATCTGCTGATTTTTCTGGAGCGCTTCGAAGCGATCCTGATACTGCTTCGCATCGGGATCATGAATCTTGCTCAAAGCCTTGGCCAGGTTGAACAGAGCCTGCGAGTGATTTGGGTCAGCCTGAACCGCCGCTTTCCAATGCTGAATAGCGGCAGCATTGTCGCCTGCGTGCTCCAGGCTCTGACCGAGCAGATATTGAGCATCGGCATTCTTGGGCTGCAATGTGACCACTCTTTGCAGCAACGCGGTTGACCGTTCTGGTTGGTTTTCCTGTTTTGCCGTGAGAGCCAGGAAGTAGAGCGAAGCCGCATCATTCGGCTGGAGTCGAATGGCGGTTTCCAGTTCCTGCCGCGCATCGTCATACTTGCCGGTTTCGAAGTAGAAGCGTCCCAGGTTGTAATGAGCCGCGGCGAGCTTGGGATCAAGTCGCGCCGCCTCGGAAAACTCCGTGAATCCGCCGGATCGGTCGAACTGATCGACCAGAGCGATGCCCAGATTGAGGTGAGCTTGAGCGGAATTCGGAGCGAGGGTTACGGCTTTCTGGAAGCTCTTCACAGCGTCAGGTCCGCGCTCGGTTTTCGCTTGGAGCATTCCCAGGGCAGCGTAGGCATCCGCATCGTTGGGAGCCACTTGAATGGCCGTGCGAAATTGCTGCTCTGCCTCAGGGAGCCTTCCCTGCTGCACCAGGAGAAGGCCGAGGTTGACGTATGACTTGCTGTACTTGGGATCGTTCTGGATGGCTTGCCGAAAAAGCGCCGCCGCCTCTTCGTTCTTGCTTTGCTGGCTGTAGACGACGGCGAGGTTGCTCTGCGCTTCGGCAAAGGTGGGATCGATGGTGAGTGTTTTCTTGAAACGCTGCTCGGCTTCGCCTTGATTCCCATTGCGCAAGGCGATCAGCCCCAACTGGTTCTGCGCTACTGCGATATTCGGATCCAACTCGACGCTTCTCAGCAACTCCCGCCGCTCCGACGCCAGGTCCCCCAGCCTGTCCAGAGCGAGTGAGAGGTTGTAGTGAAGCTTGGCGTCGTGGGGATTGAGCTGGACGGCTTTGCGATAACTTTGGACTGCTTCCCTGGGATTTCCCGCCGAGAGGTACTGGCTCGCATCTGCGTTGAGTCTGGCGATGGTGCTGTCCTTGTCCGCCGCGGATTTCAGCGACGACAGCTTAGCTCGTTCTGCTTGAGCGGCTTCTTTGTTGCCAGTCTTTTCGAGCAAGGTCCCCAATGCATCGTGAATCTCAGGGTCAGAGGGGTGGATGCGCTCGGCGGCTTGCAACTGCGCGATTGCCGCATGTGCTTGCCCCCGGCCCGCTAACAGTTTTGCCAGATTTAATCGGATTGCCGCGTCCTTTGGATCAAGGACAACGGCGCGCTGGAAGGAAGTTATGGCCGCATCCGATTTTGAGAGTCCCTGGTAGGCCAGGCCCAACGCATTGAACCCGTGCGCATCCTTCGATTGGCGGCGGGTGTAATCCACGAGAACGGGAGTCGCGTCGGAATATTTCTGCATAGAAATCAGCAACTGGCCCAGAGCAAGTCTGGCGACGTCCCTGCCGTCATCCAGCCGCAGCGCTTCCTGGAACTCCGCGACGGCAGCTTCCTGATCGGCGGGCTGTCCCTTCCGTACGAGGAGCAATCCAAGACTAAGATGAGCATCAGGGGAATCAGGTTGAGCCGCCACGAGTTCTTTCAGGGTCGCCAAGGCGTTCCCCTTCTCGCCGTCAGCTTCGTAAGCGTTGGCCAAAGCGACCTGCAGCAATTGCGCTTGATCGGCGGGAGGCGCTTGCTTGATCGCATCCTGCAAGGCCTCGACTGCCATCCGCGGCTTACCCTCGGCGATCCAGACCTGACTGAGTTTGACGGCTCCGGGAGCGAAGTGCGGATCGATTTTCAGGGTCTCACGAAGTTCTTCTTCGGCGAACCCGAACTTCTTTTCCTCCCCGTACAGAGTTGCGAGGGCGAAATGTGCGCTGACCGAGTCCGGTTTCTGTTGAATTGTGGTCTGCAGCTCGCGCGTGGCCCCGGTTCGATCTCCCTTTCTGAGCAGCGCGAGAGCGAGGTTGTAGTGAGCCTCCCAGGATTGGCTATCCAGACGAAGGGCGCTTTCAAATGCCGCGATGGCGCAAGGAACGCGATCTTCCTGCGCGTACAAGACGCCTAGGGTGTTGTAGGCGCCGGCAGT
>DATDNH010000086.1:0-4525 GCA_036518395.1 Candidatus Angelobacter sp.
GCTTGTGATTGCTCTGGCGAAACGGTTCCCGTTGACGGGGCCGAGGTTTGTATCTCATATAGCGATCCACACAATCGTGTCCTTCCTGATGGCTCCCCTGGCATCTGTCACCGAATACTTTCTGAGCCATGGACTTCTGGGACTCCTTTTTCGCATAACCTATCCTGGTGCACCACGCCCTCTTCCGACGTTCACAGGCAGTGTTGTATCGATGAGCCTCACCGGCGTGCTTACGTACTGGTTAGTTGTAGGACTGTATCAGTCGATCCACTTTTACCAGGCAGCTATGGAGCGCCAGACTCGAGCGGCGCAGCTGCAGACGCAGCTTTCCCACGCCGAACTTGAGAACCTTAAGAGCCAGTTACATCCGCACTTTTTGTTCAACAGTCTTCACACCATTGGAGTCCTGATGCAGGAAGACGTCGATGCTGCAAGCCATCTGCTGGTCATCCTCGGCGACTTGCTGCGCATGGCCCTCGAACGGCGGGAGAACGAGATCACCTTGCAGAGCGAGCTCGAGTTCGTCGGCAAGTATCTGGAGATCGAACAGACACGCTTTCACGATCGGTTGAAAGTTCACATAGACGTCCCACCTGACCTCCTCGCAGTCTATGTCCCGAGCCTGGCGCTTCAGCCACTGGTTGAGAATGCCATCAAGCACGGCATCAGCGCCGATTCCGCCGCAGGCCGGCTGGAGATCGCTGCGCAACGCCACAACGGCAGAGTTTGTCTCTGCGTCCGCGATGACGGCCCGGGCCCGGCACCGGTATCGCGCCTGCGATTCGGCGTCGGACTCACCAATGTCCAGTCACGCTTGAAACAGCTCTACGGGGACGAGTCGTCGCTGGAACTTACCCGGGGCGACGGTCGAGGCTGTGAGGCCATTATCACCATCCCACTGCGGAGTTCGCATGAAGACCCGAGTCCTCATCGTCGATGATGAGCCGATCGCCCGGCGCGGCATCCGTCGCTATCTGGCCGAACACAACGGCATTGAAGTCGTAGGCGAGGCGGCGAACGGAATAAGAGCGGTGGAGCAGATCAATGAACTTCATCCCGACATCGTTTTTCTCGATGTGCAGATGCCTGATCTGGATGGTTTTGGAGTCATCGAAAATGTGGAGCCATCGACCGGCCCAGCTCCCGTGTATATCTTCGTCACGGCTCACGATGCGCACGCCATTCGTGCCTTCGAAGTGCACGCTGTTGACTATCTCTTGAAACCGTATGATAAAGAGCGGTTTGCCAAGGCACTGGTTCACGCACGCCAGGTCCTCGAACAAGGCAGGATAGCAAGTCGAGGTCTTGAACCACTGCTCCAATCCCTCCGTAGTCTCCGCCCGTTAGAGCGCTTTGTGGTGAAGGACAAAAAGCGGATTTTCTTTGTTCCCGTTTCCCACGTTTTGTGGATCGAAGCCACGGGAAACTATGCCTGCATACACACCGCCAGCGACAGTCACCTGTTGCGGGAAACCCTGGCACACCTGGAAGAGAAGCTGGCGCCACACCAGTTCATCCGAGTGCGGAAATCGGCCATCGTGAACAGTGCCCGCATTAGGGAGATTCGTCCGATGTTCGATGGGGTATACGACATCGTACTGGCAGAAGGAACGGTGGTCACGTCGAGCCGAAGATACGCTCACAAGTTACGAGCGCTGCTGGAATCCTAGTCTTGGCAACTGGGATGTAAATTGCAGCATCGGCGTTTTGAGCGAAGAGCAGACTCACCAGGTTATTGTTTTTTCGGGAAACCTGTCAGAAAAAGCGGAGCGTTTAGAGCCGGTTTTTGTGCGCACAAGATAGGCACTTGCCATCTAGAGCTTGAACCCCAACTGCCGTTTGCAACTTTGAGGAAGAGTGCGAAAGGGCCGCCTTTGCCCCGGTCTCTCAAGTAACCTCCTCTCAACCGGCCGCTCCGCGATTGTGGACAGCTTCAGAATGTTGCTCCGTATCCCGCCAGTTTTAAGGACAATCCACCGCATGAACCTCGGTGCCCTTTTGTTACCGTCGGGTGATCTCCATACTCATTGCGGGCTGAGGGGAGCTGAGGTTGGCCGCAGCCTCTGGGGAAATTGCAGGGCGGTCAGCTCCGCGTCTCAGCCCTTTACCCAATCGCTGCCGATTTCCGTTAGGCTGCTTTGCGGCAGCGGATCAAAGCCGGCCAGCACCATCAATAATGGCGGCCCATTCTGCATGAGCCCACCGGGCAGGACCACGCAAAACGCGGCCTCCTTTTCGCCTTCTTCTCGGTTGTGCCTGGGTTGCGGAGTTTGCCGAAATCTGCAGCTCCGACGAAGGACGGGAAGCTGTCACTCTTGTCTAGAAATCAGCAGCCAGAGAGACTGAGTGGAGTTCAATTCTGTTGACCAATCGCCTACGCATGAACAGGTGATTCCGTGGAGATCTTGCCGCTGCGCACAGCAAGCGTAATTGCCGCGGCAAGCCACCAAACCGCCTGCACTCCGGCAAAGCCAGTGACTGCGTTGGGGAGCGCCAGGTGTAGCAGGAAAACCCCGGCCAGGACAGCAAATGTGGCGGCCAGCGCCAGCGCTAGATATCCAAAGAGTTTTGGAAGAATTCGAGACCTTATCAGGATTGTGCCGAGAGGGAAGAAGAATGCCGGAGCGGCCACCATAAAATAAAGGTGCTGTACCGCGGAAATGAGGTTAAGGCTCACGCCGGGCATAACGGCCGATTCGGGATAGAGAGCACCAATATAAAAAGTGATCTCAATTAGGCTCACCGTCATGAGAATCGAGGCCCCGAAAAAGGTCATCCAACCCGCGAGTTGCTGCGTCGCTCCAGCCAGGCGAACCAAAGAGAACGCGAAGAGCACGATCAGTACCGGGCCCACAGCCTGGAGCCATGCTCCCCACATAACTTTGTCGAAGTTCTGTTGCGCGAATCTTGCCAGTTCGGTAGCGGTCGCGCCCGGCGGCGGGCCATTGTTGATTGCGAATGAGCCTGCAAGGCAGAGAACACCGAATACGCCACTCAGGCCACTAAGGATGCAGAAGGAGCGTTTGGACTCCATAATGCTGCGCATTTGCCACCCCCTATAGATACTTGATAGTTATTTTCAGAACTTTGCGGCCGCCTGAGTACGGAAATGCGGCGGCTGAAAACTTCGGTGGTCCAAAGCGTCCCTTTGCGTTATTCGACGCGCCAACGCCTTCACGAGGGATCCCCATGAACTTGGTATCCAATTTGTTATTGGAGTTCTCGTCATGAAACACCGACACAGCGTACGTGCCTGGTGGAATGCCCTGAAATTGGCAGACTGCTTGTCCATGCGAGATTTTGGAATTCGTACGCGCGGCGGCTTTGTCGGCTTTTTTAGGAAAATCCCTGGGTGACGAAAACAGTGCGCAGAGCACCTGCCCTCGATCGCTGTGCAGCCCTGCAATGTCCACGCGAATTATGTTGTCTTGGGGCAAGTTGGATTGCGCCAAAACGCCGACACCGAAAGCCAAGATCGTGCCGAGGTTTGCCAGTATGAGAACCGATGTTCTCTTCACCCAATACCTCCTAAGTATGGACGTTTAATATTCCCTTCGGGGAGTGAACTTGTACCCGGATATTTTCGTTGTCCACAAGTGGCACACATATCATTTGCCAGATGTTTGCACCACAAACTGCGGCAGGTGCAATCTCTTGCTTAGCGACCGCAACTGAGGCCTGAACTCAGACACCAGGTTGGTAACGGCAAAACTGGCAAATGCAATCGTCGTGCGGTCGAGCGCATGTCTGGGGTCGTTGTACCCCCGAGGCAGGTACGCTGTTCCAATGAAACCAGCGGAAGCAGCACCGCCGAAGTTGGAAAATGCAGGGATTGTGTGCCCTGCATCCGATTTGTCGAAGGCAGTGAAAACTATGGCATGCATCGCCCGCACGAGCGGTTGTGGGCTGGTCGAAGGAGAATAGGAAGGATTCTCATGAAAGGCCAGTGCCGCTATGAATCTTCCGCTTTGCGCTGCTGTCTGGAATGCTAGAGCGTCTCCATAGAGCCGGCCAAATGCCAAGCCGCCATCGTGCCACTCCCTGGGATAGTGGGCGGGCGGCTTGGCCATTTCCGGCCCGGCCATGAAGAGCGAATTAACCAGGACTCCCGCATCGAGCGCATGGTGCGCAAAGTATCTCAATTTCGCGCCGACACTCGAACCGTTAGCGCAGGAGCCATCTGGATCGCAATTCGCTGTTTTGCCGCCACATGGGCCAGGCGCATTTTTCAATTCAGTTGGCGCGCCATTCGAAGCTGGGTATAGATGGGTGGCCGAGACCAAACTGTCGTCATTCACCCGCTGAGCAACAAGGGCTGTGCCCGAGAATACCAGCGCCAGCATCCCGGCGATCACAACTACTTTCTTCATTTTTACGCTCTCCACAATGAGCAAGTGCTCAGTATTAATGAGCATATGCTCATAATATACACAGCGCCTGCACCAGTGCAACTCTCGATTTGTGTAAATTCCGGATTGCTAAATCAGCACGGTGTGTTAGTCTGTGGCATGTTACAGGTGAGCAA
>DATDNH010000087.1:0-7574 GCA_036518395.1 Candidatus Angelobacter sp.
CCAGAATGGCTTTCGCGCGGTCGCCCACGACCGGCGTGGTCATGGCCGATCGAGCCAACCCTCGACAGGGAATGACATGGACGCATATGCCGACGATCTGGCCGCCGTCATTGAGGCGCTTAATCTCAATGAAGTTACGATGGTGGGTCACTCCACAGGCGGAGGCGAAGTTGCACGCTACATCGGCCGCCACGGCACGAAGAGGGTGGCCGCAGCCGTTCTGATCGCCGCTGTGCCGCCGATCATGGTGAAGTCCGCTACCAATCCCGAGGGACTCCCCATCGAAGTGTTTGACCAATTGCGCAGTGGCCTCTTCAAGGATCGTTCGCAGTTCTACAAAGACTTTGCCGTAATGTTCTATGGCGCTAATCGGTCGGGTGCGAAGGTCTCGCAGGGAATGCTGGACCAGTTCTGGCTGTGGAGCATGCAAGCCGGTCTCAAGAACTCCTACGACTGCATCAAGGCATTTTCTGAGACCGATTTCACCGCGGACCTCAAGAAGTTCGATGTGCCCACGCTGGTCATGCATGGTGAGGACGACCAGGTCGTGCCTATCAAAGACTCGGCGAAGAAATCGGCCAGGCTGATCAAAGGGGCGCAGGAAATTTACTATCCGGGCAGGCCGCACGGCCTCACAGCCACACATCAGGATGAAGTCAACACCGACCTGCTGAAATTTCTGCAGTCAGTTCAAAAAGCTCGCAGGGCAGCCTGAACTTTTGCGCCCGGCACTTTGCATCACTTCACCAACCGGGGCGAGGAAGTGCCGGGCCGCGACAGTGTTTAACCAACGCCTTACGTTGGGATTCTCGCGCTCTTGTGCCTTTGGTCCTATTTCGGCTGGACGGCAACGATATCGGGCGGAGCGGCAGAACCGTCGAATTTCTTGAACGAGGTTGTCACCTGCACATCATCTGTGCCGCTGTTCAGATTAATTTTGTCTACTGTGTTTGTGCCGGCCACTCCCACCCAGACGGTATTGCCGTCGGGGGTCATGCCGCCGCTCAGGGCCTGGGTTCCCCCGCCGGCCAGCGGGATCGTCGCCACCGCTGGCGTAGCACCCGGTGCGGCGCTTAACACATTCGGAATGCCGACTGGAAGCACCGCGACCCGTGCTCCATTCGTGCCTACCAGAAGCTGGCTGGCAGTGAAGGGTCCAATGCCGAAATCAAGGAATTGGTTGCTGTAGCTCACCGGCGGTGCGCAATTTGCGGGGCTCAGAACGAAGGGAAGCGGCGGATTGGTGCTCAAAATGGAGTTGACTGTAACAGTCTCAACATCGATGCCGCTGGAATCCACAGCGACGATCTGGTCAGCATTGGCTACAGGCTGCACGAGTTGAATCGTACTGCTATGGGTTGGAGGATTGTTGGCAGTGGGCTGTTGAACGTTATTGCAGGTGGCCACAACTTCCAGGCCCGCGGAATTCGCTATGTAGGCATACGGGCCAGAAGATAATCCCGCCACACTGGACGAATTTCCGGGAATATTGATTGTCTGCAGGCTTCCGGCGGGAGAAAACACATAGATGTTTCCGGTCCCGTCGTTGGTGGTGATGTAATCCCGGAATCCATCATTGTTAATGGACGCAGCGACTGCGCCGGCCTTCACAAAGGTTTGCGATGTGCTGCTGGAGGTATCAACCACCCAAAGGCGCTGGCTCGGTCCCACCGGCTGGATAACGTTTCCCTGTGGATCTTTGGCGGCATTGGAAACGATGATCTTGGTTCCATTAGCAGAAACTGCCAGAACTTTTCCGGTGATATTGGGATCAAGGGTGGTTACTGTGTTACTGGTGGGATTCAAACTGACCAGCCCGCCCGTAGTTCCCAGATAAGCGTTAGTGCCGTTTGCGGCGAACACTAATGAATTAGGCGTGCCAGGCAGATTGATGGCAGTGCCTGCGGTCGGCGGGTTCTTGCTCGTGTCAATAGGCACAAGTGTCGCAAACGTGCCGGTGGGTGGTGTAAACGAACTCGTAGCCCACACAATGGGCGCCGGGCTGGTGCCGGGCACCGTCACTGAAAACAGATTGCTGTAGACCGGAAAAGGCTGCGGGAATCCGTTCCCGCATGTCGGGGGGGTACATCCTGAAAACAAACCTGCCCCCCCAAAGGAGGCTGCAGTCAACGTCGTTCCTGAGAAGCTGGCCACGATTGGGAAGTTACTGGTGCTGATTGTAGCGACACTGTTCGTGACAAAGCCTTTTTCATCCGTCATGTCAGATTCCAGGGTGAGCGTTTGATTCTGAGTCATGGTTGCGGATGTGGTCAGCGTTCCCGGAGGATCTCCAGTCACGTGCAGACGGATTTCTATCGGCATACAGGTGCGGAATGGATCGGCGGCAGAGTTGACGCCCGATACAGTCGCGAACACGCCGGTGAAGCCTGGATTTACAGCAGTGAGCAGGCCATTTGTGTCAATGGTTGCTACCGTAGGATCAACCGTGCCCCAGCTGAATGCGCCGATCTGACTGGTAACCTCAGATGCATTCGGAGCGCAGGGGCCGCTTGAATCATGTGGGAGGACCTGAGCTGAACAGGCGTGGCCTGTGAATTGCTGTGTCAGCGTGCGGGAAGTGCATCCCGCCACCGGATCGACAACTACCGATGATACTTTGGGGTGAACTGCCACGGTCACCGGGCTGCTGGTGACTCCTGAAGCGGTAACCGTCAATGTAGTAGTGCCGGAAACCGGAGTCCCCGCACCATTCTTGCCGTTGCAGACGATGAAATTGGTATCCCAGACGCCGCCGCAGACCAGTCCGGAGCTAGAAACCGTTACCAAGTTGGGATTCGATGAATTGAAAGTAAAAGTTGCGGTGACAGCAGTGCCCGCCGAATTTTGCGCGGTTGCCGTGAGCTGTACCACGTCGCCGTCATTCAGGGAAAGAGAGGTCGGTGTAACCGTCACAGTGGTGACAGCATTGTTGACCGGCTTACTTCCGCCTCCGCAACCGGTCAATATGGTTCCAAGCAAAAAAATGATTCCTGGAATGATGGCAAAACGCCTCATGCGCCCTCCCCGCCCGGGATACTACCCTTGCGGATTGAATGAAAGGAGTTAAAGGATAGATAAACATTGAGTGTAGTTTTTCGCGCCAATTTCTTCAAGGTTGAGCCGCTCTCCCCTGGGAGTCCAGGTCGATTTTGCTGCTTTGTGATTCCTGAGATATGGAGGCGTTATGAATAATCCTCGCCGTGCGTCTTTCCATTGAAGCAGGGTAGGCAAAGCTGGTTTTCGTGAGAATGCCTTGACAGTGCATGAAAGCAATCAGCATTCTCGGGATCCTTCGACTGCGCCCTCACTCTCCGCCGCGGCGGATCGTTCGTGCTCGCTCAGGATGACAAGGGTATAGGGTATTCGTTTCCCAAACATTATCAACAATGCAGACATTGACCGATTTTGCATCGTCCCCATGCTTCTCCTCATCAAAAGAACGCTGCTGGTGTTGCGGATTTGCGTCACTTTTTCTGACTGCCGGCTGTGGACGACGGGCTCATAGCTTCTTTCGGCCGGTTACCTCTAAAGTAATGAGCGGGGCGTCGGCGCTTTGGTTGACGCATCGGGATGACGCTTGTTATATTTAAGATGTTCTGCGAGTGCAGGTTAGCTTGCCTTTTGGGTAGTGCACTGTAAGGAAAGATTGCCCGAGGATTCATCCGTTGGCAGGGCATACCTCGCTGAAACGATCTGCGCGACCTTCCCCACAGGAAGGGTATGCAGGTCAGGGAAACGAAACGGAGCACCCCCGGCAAATTCAGGCTCGGCGCCACCGTCGTTACCCCACCACTGATAGGTAATTCAGAATCTTCCGCGTGTGAGCGGAATCATGGCTGAGGGTTTCAGCAGCCAGTCCCAAGAAGGGATCGAAGCAGGCGCAAAAGCGTGCGTGCGCACGTTTGTGATTTGCCGGTACGGCAAATACGAAAAGGAACTATGCCGACATTCAATCAGTTAGTGCGCAAGGGGCGACAGGCCCCAAAGTATAAGACGGCCAGCCCGGCGCTTCAGGCCAGTCCGCAGCGTCGTGGCGTCTGCACGCGTGTT
Organism: Candidatus Angelobacter sp.; assembly: GCA_036518395.1. Taxonomy (GTDB): domain Bacteria; phylum Acidobacteriota; class Terriglobia; order Terriglobales; family Acidobacteriaceae; genus Angelobacter. The sequence continues at coordinate 4,051 of DATDNH010000087.1, forward strand.
TACACGCAGACGCCCAAGAAACCGAATTCGGCGCTGCGCAAAGTGGCCCGGGTCCGACTGACAAACGGAATTGAGGTCACGACCTATATTCCCGGCGTCGGACACAACCTGCAGGAGCACTCGATCGTGCTGATCCGCGGAGGCCGCGTAAAAGACCTGCCGGGTGTGCGTTATCACGTGGTGCGCGGAACGCTGGATGCAACCGGTGTTGCCAACCGCAAGCAGGGCCGCTCGAAGTACGGCGCCAAGAGGCCGAAGTAACGCCGTTTTCGCGGCCCTTCAGCCTTCGCTTCAGGGCAGGCTAACGGCGAGCCGCGAGGCGTCATCCTGAGCGCTAAGCGCGAAGGATTTCTGAAGTTGAAGGATTAGAAGGATTATTCGAGGATTAGAAGGAATATGCCAAGAAAAGGACATGTGGCGAAGAAGGATGTAGCGGCTGACCCGATCTATAACTCCACGCTGGTGACGAAATTTATTAACACCATGATGTGGGGAGGCAAGCGGTCAACGGCCCAGTCCATCTTCTATAAGGCCATGCAGAATTTGCAGAACAAGGGCGGCGATGAGTCGATCAAGCTGTTCAAGAAAGCGATCGAAAACACCAAGCCGCTGCTGGAAGTCAAGACCCGGCGCGTTGGTGGCGCCAACTATCAGGTGCCGGTGGAAGTGAATCCTGACCGTCGCACCTCGCTGGCAATTCGCTGGATCGTGGGCTATGCCCGCGACCGCGGCGAAAAAGGAATGGTGGACAAGCTCACGAACGAGCTGCTGGATGCCGCCAACAATCGTGGCGCAGCCATTAAGAAAAAGGATGACGTCCACCGCATGGCGGAAGCCAATAAGGCCTTCGCACATTATCGGTGGTAAAGGAAGCTGCTAGCCGCTAGCTACTAGCTTCCAGGTAAATCAGGAGAGACGGTGCTGAGCACCGTCTGTACGCAGAAAGAATTTAGGAATCAAGTGCCAAGACAAGTCCCAATTGAGCGTTGTCGGAACATCGGCATCATGGCCCACATCGATGCCGGCAAGACCACTACGACTGAACGCATCCTCTATTACACGGGCATCACGCACCGTCTGGGTGAAGTGCATGAAGGCACTGCCACCATGGACTGGATGGAGCAGGAGCAGGAGCGCGGCATCACCATTACCTCCGCTGCCACCACTTGTTTTTGGCGCGACAGCCGCATCAACATCATTGATACGCCCGGGCACGTGGACTTTACCGCTGAAGTCGAGCGCTCGTTACGCGTTCTCGACGGCGCAGTTGCCGTATTTGACGCCGTACATGGCGTCGAACCGCAGTCGGAAACCGTATGGCGCCAGGCTGATAAGTACGGCGTCCCGCGAATTTGCTTCATCAACAAGATGGACAAAATGGGCGCCGATTTCGAGCATGCCATTGATACCATCCGCAAGCGCCTCAATGCCCGCCCGGTAGCCATTCAAATCCCCATCGGCCAGGAAGCAAAATTCAAAGGTGTTGTTGATCTGATCGCCATGAAGGCCATCCTGTGGAAGGATGAGACGCTCGGCGCTCAATACGAGATTGAAGATATTCCCGCCGACCTGGTCAAGAAAGCGGAAGCATTCCGCGCCCAGTTAGTTGAAAGTATTGCCGAAAACGATGATGACATTCTGCACAAGTTCCTGGAAGGCGAGACCATCCATGCCGATGAGCTGCGAACATCTCTGCGCAAGAGCGTGATCGCGCTGAAGCTGTTCCCCGTCCTGTGCGGAACAGCTTTTAAGAATAAAGGCGTGCAGACATTGTTAGACGCTGTCGTTGATTATTTGCCCTCACCGATTGATATTCCTCCCGCCGAAGGTTCTGAACCAGATCATCCCGAGAAAAAAGTTATTCGCAAGGCCGACGACAACCAGCCGTTTGCCGCGCTGGCTTTCAAGATCATGGCTGATCCGTTTGTGGGACAGCTCACGTTTATTCGTGTTTATTCCGGCCAGCTCAAAACCGGCGACAGCGTTTTGAACGTGACGCGAGGCCGCTCCGAGCGCATTGGCCGCCTGCTGAAGATGCACGCTAACAAGCGCGAAGAGATCAGCGAAATCTATGCCGGCGACATATGCGCGTGCGTCGGCCTGAAGAACATTACGACCGGCGACACCATCTGTTCGGAAAAAGCGCCGGTGCTGCTCGAGTCCATTGAGTTCGCCCAGCCTGTGATTTCCGTTGCTGTCGAACCCAAGACCAAGAGCGACCAGGAAAAAATGGGCATGGCGCTAGGACGTCTGGCCCAGGAAGATCCCACCTTCAAGGTCCACACTGATCCCGATTCAGGACAAACCATTATCAGCGGCATGGGCGAGCTCCACCTGGAGATCATCATTGATCGCATGATGCGTGAATACAAGGTCGAGGCTAATGTCGGCAAACCGCAGGTCGCGTATCGCGAGACCATTCGCAAGCACGCGCAGGCAGAAGGCAAGTACATTCGCCAGACCGGCGGCCGCGGCCAGTATGGACACGTGAAGCTCTACGTTGATCCCAACGAAAAGGGCAAGGGCTTCGAATTCGTCAACGACATTACCGGCGGCTCAGTGCCCAAGGAATACATCAGGCCCATCGAGCAGGGAATCAAGGAAGCGATGGAAGGTGGAGTCCTGGCCGGCTACGAAATGGTGGACGTGAAGGTCACGCTGTACGACGGCAGCTATCACGAAGTGGATTCCGATGAAATGGCGTTCAAGATCGCCGCTTCCATGGGATTCAAGGAAGCTGCGCGTCACGCATCTCCGGTGTTGCTCGAACCCATCATGTCGGTGGAAGTTGTGGTTCCGGAAGAATTCATGGGCGTGATTATCGGCGACCTGAACGCGCGTCGTGGACGCATTGAAGGATTGGAGCATCGTGCAGGATCGCAGGTGATCAAGTCCCTGGTGCCGCTGGCGGAAATGTTTGGTTACGCCACGCAGATGCGCTCGAACACGCAGGGTCGCGCAACTTACTCCATGCACTTTGCCCACTATGACGAAGCGCCGAGGTCGGTCACCGAAGAGGTGGTGGCCAAAGTCCAGGGCAAAACGGTTTCCAGATAAACCGTGCAGTACGTGATTGTCTGGGAGTTCAGGGCAAGGCGTGGAGCGGAAGCCGAGTTTGTTGAGCAGTACGGGCCTGAAGGAGCATGGGCAAAGTTGTTCCGCAGGTCAGAGGGTTACTTGAGGACTGAGCTGTTGAGAGATGTAACCGACGAAAGAAGATTTTTGACGCTGGATTACTGGACGTCGGAAGAAGACTTCAACAAGTTTCGCAAGCAGCATCTGGCCGAGTACGAGCGGCTGGACAAAGAATTTGAAGGTTTGACCGAACAGGAAACACCTTTAGGCGCGTTTTGATTCGGGGAAAAAGGTCGAGGAGCTTCGAAAGCAATGGCGAAAGAAAAATTTAATCGCAGCAAGCCGCACGTGAACGTAGGAACGATTGGTCACATTGACCACGGCAAGACCACGCTGACGGCAGCCATCACCAAGGTGTTAGGGAAGAACAATCCCAATGTTAAGTTCCG
>DATDNH010000088.1:0-2389 GCA_036518395.1 Candidatus Angelobacter sp.
AACGGCAAGAGCGCGTTAATTTGATTGTTTACTGCTGATTTGTAGGAGGGGCCAAATGGTCCTTTTGGTTTTCAATATCCTGATGCCCCGATATTCCGATTTCTTCAGATCACCGGATCAACCGATCACCCGATGTTGAATGTTGGCTTGTGGCTCTGTTCCTCTCTATTACTATCTGCCAGATTATTGTTCTCTTGCGAGGATTTTCATATGTTTTTATTCGTCTCATCCTTCGCTCTCTCCGTGTCCTCACTTCGCCTTGTGTCCTCTGTGGTTGATTTTGGCTTTTGACTTTGATGTTGCGTGATCGCGTGAATTCAATTTTGTTTTGGCTTTGATCTTTCCATTTTCTCCGTGCGTCCTCCATGACTCAGTGTCTCCGTGGTGAATTTGGGGGGCTGTCTTTTGCCAATTCGCGTTCATTCGCGCGCATTCGCGGCTAGAGTGGTTTTGATCTGCGGCTATCTGCGAAATCCGCGGCTGATTTGGTTGCGCTCTCCGCCGTGCCGTGTTGAGAACCTTGCGGTTTCAGCTCTGGAATTGGACTACAATACCTGCCGGGAACATGAAAGAGTCTCATGAGACTTTCTTTTGGGGCCCATAATGGTTCCCAGTCAGGAGACCGCGTATGTTGAAACTCATCTGGAGACTGATGCTCGCAGCAGTCGTTGTCTTGCTGGCCACCAGCTTATTTGCCGCCTCGGCTTCGCACGATAAAGCGGCAATCAAGACTCAACTCCAACCGGACCTTTCTTTGAAGACCGCGCTGTTACCGGATCTTCGGCCCGATGCTGTAGTCGCCGGCACATTGAAAACCTGCCGTTGCAGTTGTGGCATCCCGTGCACTACGAATGCCGATTGTGGTGGCAACGTGTGCGCTGTGGGCATTACCTGCTGCGCCAGCGGGCGCGGCGATGGCGCAATGAATCAGATATTTGAGGAAAGAGAAAGCCTTTCCTCACGGCAGACGCCTTCGCTGGTCCGAACCAGCGTCAATTGCAAACAGAAATAGAATTTCTGCCGGGGACGCCGCCTTTTGGCTGCGTCCTCGCTTCCCTGCTGCACGCTTGAACATTCATTCGGATTTAAAGACGGGCTTCCACTCATTTCGCTAATCGCGCCAGAATTGGGCCCAGCACCGCCAGAAACAGAACATAGGCAGCGGCCAGCGGCGCAAGCCCTGGTTCGATGCCGGCGCCCAGACCTGCGATCACAATCGAGAACTCCCCACGCGCTACCAGCTCCATTCCCGCGCGCAGGCGTCCCCGTTTGTCTACATCAGCTTGCCCGGCAGCAAAGTATCCGCTCACTATTTTTGTGATGGCTGTCACAATCCCTAATCCAACAGCGAACAATAACGCCGGCTTTAGAGTGGCGGGGTCAATTTCAAGTCCAAAAAAGAAAAAGAAGGCTGCGGCAAACAGATCGCGCAGTGGCGCGAGCAGGCGATGCGACTGCTCGGCAATCGATCCGGACACGGCGATGCCAACAAGAAATGCCGCAATGGCAGCCGAGACACGGGCTTTCTGCGCCAGGCCGGCAACAAAAAGAACAATGCCAAAAACTGTGAGCAGGATGACTTCATCGGATTGGTGAGCTACAAAGCGGCTCAGCGTGCCACCGTACTTTACCGCCACCAGAAGCGCCAAACTCACAATCGCAACCGCCAGGAAAATCGATAGAACCAGTTTGGCCGCTCCGCCACCGGCAAGCAGCACTGCGATCAAGGGCAAATAGACCGCCATCGCCAGGTCCTCGATCACCAATACCGACAGCACTGCAGGCGTCTCTGGAAATTTCATTCGTTGCAGCTCAGCCAGCACTTTGGCCACTACGCCGGAAGAGGAAATGTAAGTCACGCCACCTAATAGAACCGCGGCCAGTGGTTTCCAGCCGAGTAACAGCCCAGCCACCAGGCCGGGAAGAAAATTCAATGCCAGATCCAGTACGCCGGCACGAAATCCTCTTCGCAGGCTTTGCGTCAATTGCTCGCCCGTATACTCCAGCCCCAGCATAAACAAGAGCAGAAGAACGCCGATCTCGCCGCCGATGTGAATGAAGTCCGCACTCACGTTCAGCGGCGCCAGCCCTCCCTTGCCGAAGAGAAGGCCTGCAAGCAGATACAGTGGAATCGCGGAAAAACCCAACCGGCTGGCCATGCGGGCCAGCAGCGCCAGGCCCAGGACAACAGCGCCCAGCTCAATAAAGAGATTGGTAATACTGTGAGTCGCAGGCGGCATACCTCTACATTATCTACGGCTTTAAACAGAACGTCGGCATAGGCCTGGCCAGGGTTCGCATTCGACCAGAACGGCTGTCCCAAAGCGTAGCAAGCCATGGACAGTAAGGAACGCGCGAATCGGAGCGAAAACGGGGACAAACTCCGTCA
>DATDNH010000089.1:0-6771 GCA_036518395.1 Candidatus Angelobacter sp.
CCGGGCTGGTGAAGTTGGGCAACATTGCCATCGATGGCACAAAGATCCTGGCCAATGCCAGCACACGTCACTCGGTTTCACACCAGAAGCTGAGCGCACAAGAGGGCTATTGGCAGTCCACCATCGCGCGTCTGCTGGCGGAGGCGCAACAGAGAGATCAACAAGAAGACAAGCACTTCGGCAAAGGCCAACGCGGGGACTGTGTGCCCGAGGAACTGGCGCACGCGCACAGCCGGCTGGAACGTATCCGCCAAGCCAAAGCCGAGTTGGAGCGAGAAGCGCAGCAAGAACTGGACGCGCTGGGCATGAATCATCTCTTGGGCAAGCGAGGACGCCCACGCAAGCAGGATGCGGTTGAACGAACGCCGGAGGAGCGGCGCCAGTTCAAGAAAAGAAAGAAGAAGCTGAGCCGTGCCAGAAAAAAAGCGCAGCAGCCCTCGCGACAATACAACTTTGTTGATCCGGATTCACGCGTAATGAAGGACAACGGAAGAAAATGTTTCGTGCAGGGCTACAACGCGCAGATTGCCGTCGATGCCCACCAACAGGTGATCGTGGCAGCCGAAGTGACGCAACAAACCACCGACCGCGAACAGCTCGTACCCATGGTAAACAGCGTGCGCTCCAGCAACTCACTCGCGGACGCGACGATCATTGCCGACGCCGGTTATTGGGATACCGCAAGTCTGCAGGATCCTGCGCTCGGTGGCATCCGCGTGGCGGTCTCCCCCGATTCCCAACCGCAGTTGCCGGGTGCGCCTCTGCCGTCCAACGCACCGCGAAATGAAGAGGCCTTCCGCATGCGTGAATGGCTGACCACACCAGCGGGACGAGCGCTTTACATTTTGCGCAAAATCACAGTCGAACCAGTGTTCGGCCAGATCAAGGAAATGCGCGGCCTCCGCAGGTTTCGGTTACGCGGCCTCAGACCGGTGCAATGCGAATGGAAACTGATCTGTGCGACCCACAATCTGCTGAAACTCTTCCGGCACGCGGCCCACTCGCTGCCCGGCTGAGTTATTTAGTGCGCACAATTCCCAAACTTTGAACGAAAACAATGATTCCTGGCTTCCCACGTCCAATCACTTGCTCAGCTCTCGGCATTCTCTCCGACACGCTCTCAGGCTGTCTCCTTTTTCCGGTCCCCTTTTTCCGTCCACTTTTTCCAAATTGAAGACAGCTCTCTTTGCGATTCAGATGTTTGGCAGGAGATCAAAGTATTCGTCATCTTCATTCTTCCCGCCTTCTCCCCGGCCCAGATACTTCTCTGACTGGATGAACTCGATGCGCTCGATCCACTTGACCATCTTGTAGCCCAGTTGGTTCTCAACCCGTAGCCTCAGCGGAGCGCCGTACACCCCCGGAAGGCGTTTTCCATTCATCCGCGAAGCGAGCAGGCATTCCGCCTTTAGCAAATTCTCCATCCTCTGCGTATCGTAGTAGGCGCCGCCGTAGAGGGCTTCGCCAAAGGAGAAGAAGGCCACAACCTTGGCTTCAGGTTTGGGCCGTACAAGAGCAATGAGTGTCTTCATCGGAATGCCGCCCCATTTCGCAATGCCGCTCCAGCCCTGAATGCAGTGGTGCATCGTAATGTGCTCGAGCAATCCAAGTTTTTCGATATCGGCGAGCGACAGCTCTACTGGATTTTCCACCAAGCCCCCCACCCTCAATCTGAAATCTTTGAAACCAGATTCGGCCAGGCGCTTCCAATCCTCTCGCGAGGGGATTTTCCCATTGGGCCAGAAGTATGGCGAGATATCGTGCTCGGAATAATTCTGGTGTGGAATCAACCGGTTTAAGGTGAGGAGTTGCATGGGATATGTCACTGACTTCAGGGCATGCTGCAGCTTGCGGGGATGGTTCCATGAGATGTAATGGGCAATGACCCAGGAGAGCAGAACCACACCAATACCCACAAATCCCAGCACAACACCTGATATGCCTTGATCATCCGTACCGCGAACGATGTGGTTCATATTCCGCACAAACCCGGTCATGACGATCAGGGTCACGTGCACCAAGATGAAGGCAACGAAGCTGACCATATTGAGGAAGTGAATTGACCTGGCTGACTGCCGGCCACCGAAGAGCAGCGCGTACCAGGGAAAACGGTTTACCACAGCCGGCGACATTGCAACACCAGTGAGAAGGGCCAGAGGACCGAAGATAAAGACGGCCGTGAAATAAGCGATCTGCTGCAGGGCATTGTATCCATAAAACCCGTTTGGCTCTGGAGGCATATGAAGTGTTGCGTAATGGACCCAGGTATTCCAGGCCTGCTGGAGGACGAGCGGTGAGGTCGGCACAATCCGACGCCACTGCTCCGTGGCAAAAAGCATGCACACGAAAACGATACCTGTAATCAGAAAGCCGTGAACGTTGATGAAGTGCCAGACCCGGGCAATGCCGATCGTGTGGCGGTAACCCGGCGTGCCAACCAATGGGGAAATATAACGGGCGTCGTCTTTCGCCGTCCAAATGCGGTCACGCGGGACATTGAGGGGCGTAACCCGGATCCATTCGCTGCCCGGTGTGCAGTGGTCATTGAAGTATAGACGCGGGTGATCCATCAGAATGGAAAGACCGCTGCGAATCAGGAGCATGACGAAAAGGAAATTGAAAAAGTGGCAATAGCGGACCCAGAGCGGAAAACCGTGCGGTCCTGCGAAGTTATTCGGAAACACCTGTGCGACGGGTGGAATATAAGGCTGACCGGCCAGCGCAAACTGGATCCAAGCCGCTGCGATGGCGCAGAGAATGGCCGCAGCAATTCCGATCAGAATGGATGGGCGAACCCAGATCCGAAAGCGGCGATCATCCGGGTAGTGGACAGCTTTATGAGCAGCATCGAAGCGAATCATAGTCCCACCCTGAAGGGCCTGCCTTCCCGGAAGGCAACAGTCTCAGATTCGTGACCAACGCAAAGGGCCGCTTGCTTAAATGCCCTGCGGCTGATCGTGCGCTGGCCCTCAGCGTCTCCGCGCCGATGTTCTTAGGAGCCATAATATCGTATAACGATAGATTCCGCTGCAGGTTGCGCGGGTTCGTGAACTCTGCGATGAATCGCCGAGTTACCAGAAACGCTTGTACGCCCACTCAGACTTTTGAATCGTCAGCCAGCGGGAACGTTGGCCATGCCAGTTCACAGAGTTGCGAGCTAGATTAAACAAGGGGAACCTTGCTGATCGAAGCCTGCAAAAGTTTTGGTATTGAAGTACCGTCTTTCTGCTACTATCCCGGCCTCTCCCTCCAGGGCGCCTGCCGGATGTGTCTCGTCGAAATTGCCAGGATGGCCAAGCTGCAAACAGCCTGTGCCACTCCCGTTGCCGAGGGCATGGTTGTCACCCACGCAGAGTGAAACTGTCAGACAGGCCAGAAAGGCCATGCTGGAGTTTGTGCTGCAAAACCATCCTCCGGATTGCCCGGTGGGCAGTGCGAGCTCTAGGATGCCACTTGGGGTGTGGGTTCAGTGGCAAACGGCTTCTAATCACGGTCCGAACGGGGGTTGCGGTCTGCGCGGTTCTTTTTTCTGGCTCGCTTACGCGCCAGGGCCTGCTTCACGCGCCGCCGTTCTCCCGGCTTCAGGTAGTAGGAGTGACGTTTCACTTCCTTGATGATGTCTTCCGCCTGCACCTTACGCTTGAACCGGCGGAGTGCGTTTTCCAGCGGCTCACCTTCCTGCAATCGAACTTCTGCCAATTTTGATTTCCTCCGTAAAAATAAGACACATACAGCTTACATGACCTTCACTTTGTTTGCTTCATAACACTATGGTAGTTGGTCCATTTCGTCAAAAATGCTCCATTGCCTGGAGCTGGTTTCATAAATACCGCATAGACGAACTGGTCGTTTGTCCGGAAAACCGGGGCTATCATAAAGCCCAGGATGTGTGGAAGCCGCGATTTTCGCGGGCTCTAATGAACCCGCTCCCCGATCTCCCACCCCGCCACGCGAAGCGCGTGTCGGGGGACCCCGCCGCAGCCCTCGCTTCTCCCGCTCTGCGGGATTCGCTCTGGCAAAGCGCTCAAGTCATGCCCTGATAGAAGCCATTTATGAGTGGCTTCTAGTAGATGGATTCATCGCAGCCACCACCCCAACACACGGAAAGACCACGCGCGTGTTGGGGGCCCCGGCTGCCGCGATGAACGTTCTATCTCCACCCCATCAAGCGCAGAAACAAAGGCGCGCATGCTGGGGACCCCGGCAAGGCCCGCGATTCGCAAGCGAATCGCTAGACGCTGATACTGCCAGTGGATCAGTTTCATAGAAACTGACCCACCGCCTCTCCTCGGCCGACCCCCATCAGCCAGCAGGAACGGCGAGTCAGCCGCCGATGCGCGCTAACAATGAGCTACACACCGCATACATTTGGGGCAATGTACGGTAGAATTAGATTGATGCCTACCCAAAATGATCAAAAGCTCGAATTGCTCGCTAAGACTGCCGATTTTTACCGCCGCTCACTTGCAAACTACGAGCAATTCGCCAGAACAGAGATCAAGCCACGTACCAGGAAACAGCTTGAGCAACGTTTAGCCACTATCCTGCAAGAGATTGACGCGCTGACGCTTAAGCCGGCTTTGTAACAAGGGATTAACTCCTCTGCTGAACCAAGCCACCCCTGCGAGCCAAAACGCCGGTTCAGTGTATTCTTGTTCCAACGAAGGATATTTTTGAGCCGCCGCCGCACATACGACCCAAGCGACAACCCGCTGGATCCAGACCAGCCGGAGGCTGACCCTCTTTCCGGCGCAGACCTCTCCGAGGCCGGCGATCTGGAGGAACTGGTCACCATCGCAGAGGACGAGGGAATTGATCTGTCTCCTGAAGGCAAAATGCCTTCACCGCGCACCAGGACCCTATACCGGGAACTGGACACCGACGAGGAAGAAGAGCCTGTGCCTCCTCCGGATGCGCTGGCCAAAACCAATGATCCGGTGCGGCTGTATCTGCGCGAAATGGGCACTGTTCCCCTTCTTACCCGGGAGGGAGAGATTGAGATCGCGAAACGATTCGAGCGGGGACATCTGCGCATTCTCAAGGCGCTCTCGCGCAGCCCGGTGGTCATCCGGGAAATCATCGCGCTGGGCGATGATCTGGGGCGGGGTGTTCGTTCCATCAAAGAAGTTTTGGCGTTTGACGAGGAGGAGTTGACCGACGAAATGGTGGAGGCGCGGCTGGCCAAGACCATCCGGCAAATTCATGACGTCGTGAACCATGACAGCAGCATCCGCGCGCTGCAAGAGAAGGTCAAAAGTATCAGCCGCAAGAAACGTCCGAAGGAGTATCGCCGCTACCAGTGGAAGATTGCCCGCAGGAAGATCGCGGTGTCCCGGATTATACGGGGCATCAGGTTTACCTATGCCGAGCGCCAGCGCCTGATTCAGCGAGTGACGGTCACCGTGGATGCAATGCGCTCACTGGACACGCAGGTTCGTGACCTGGAAAAGAGATACGAGAAGAGCCGCGGACAAAGTCTTCGCTCTGAATACAAGCGTCAGCAACGCAACTATGCGAACGATCTGAAACAGCTTGAACGGGAGGCGGGCGCCGGATTCCAGGAGTTGCGCCATACCCAGCGCCAGATCATTCAAGGCAGCGTGGATGCCGAGTATGCAAAGCGCGAGCTGGTGGAGGCCAATCTTCGTCTGGTGGTCTCTATCGTGAAGAAGTACACCAACCGCGGCATGCAATTTCTGGATTTGATCCAGGAAGGCAACATGGGGCTGATGAAGGCGGTGGACAAATTTGACTACCATCGAGGATATAAATTTTCTACCTATGCCACGTGGTGGATCCGGCAGGCGGTCACCCGGGCGATTGCCGACCAGGCACGCACCATTCGTGTTCCGGTACATATGATTGAGGTCATTAACAAGCTGGTCCGGGCCACCAGCCAGTTGGTACAGGAACTTGGGCATGGACCCACTCCCGAGCAGATCGCGCAACGCATGGATATTCCTGTGGCCAAAGTTCGACGGGCACAAAAAATCGCCCAGCACCCGATTTCGATCGAAACGCCGCTGGGAGAAGATGATGGGGCGCGGCTGGGTGATTTGCTGCGCGACACCAAGGGAGTTTCGCCCGCAGACGCCGTGATCCGTGTGAACATGAAAGATAAGACTGCCGAGCTTTTGCGCACGCTCAATCCACGCGAGGAGAACGTCCTGCGAATGCGATTCGGCCTGGAAGACGGGTCCGAACATACGCTCGAGGAGGTAGGCCTTAAATTTAATGTGACGCGGGAGCGAATTCGCCAGATCGAGGCGAAGGCCCTGCGCAAGCTGCGCCATCCCTCCCGCGCGCACCGCCTGAAAGCCTTCCTGGAGGACGAATAATTTCGGATGGCCGGGCCTGAAAGATCTCCGTGTCCCTGGGGGCTCTAAGACCCACTACCCAAAATCCCAAACGGTTGGAATCAAAATTAACCGATGAATCTTGGAGGTGGTGGAGAGGGAGACTCTACCCCAATACCGTTCAGTTATACCGGTTTTCAGTATTGCTGTATCCCGAAAGTCCTGGCATCTAAGTGGTTCCCGGCAGGCTTGGCAGGCTTTTTCGCAAACTTTGAGAGCAGCGGAGCAGATTCCTCCGTCCTACGAGCGCGCTGTAGAGCACCCCACCACGCGCAAAAACAAAAACGAGCGCGTGTTGGGGACCCCGCTTTAAGAGCGCGCGCTCGCTTAACGGACGTTTGATTGTCATAACAACAACGGCTCCCTGGCCGTCGAGTATTCTTGGAAGTGCTGAAACAACCAAGACTCGGGCCGA
>DATDNH010000090.1:0-23077 GCA_036518395.1 Candidatus Angelobacter sp.
CGATGGAAGGCACAGCCCACGCGGTAAATACTTCAGACAATCATTCGTGGGACATGACACTGAAAGTCTCGCGCCAAAAATAATTGGTGCTTTTAGTCGATCCTCACCACGCGTTCGGCCACCTTAGGAAACCTTTCAAACATTGCCGGATCGTGGCCCGGAATGATTGACTTCGGATCCGCCGCAATCTGCTTCATCCGGTCCTGAGCGCGCAAATTGGAATCCGCATCGAGAGTGGCCGCGATGGGCACGTGATTGACCAGATTCTCGTAGAGATACATGTTATCGCTGGCAAGGACTACGGCTCCCTTGCGCGTATTGACTCCAACATATTGTGACTGCCAGGTATGTTTTCCGCCGGTATAGCAGGTGATGCCGGGAATGATTTCCTGAGCATCACCATTGACCAACCTTACACGGCCCGCGATATTGAGCTTCACAATCGCGACCACATCGTCCGGATCAATTCCGCCATGGGTGCGAGGCTGTTGCCATGCTTCGCCGGTGTAATAGTTGTATTCATCTTTCTGGATCCAGATTTTCGCGTTGGGAAAAAGGTCCATCCCGTCCGCGTGGTCCCAGTGCATATGAGTGATGACCACGTCTGTAATTTCTTCCGGCTTCACCCCAGCCTGGGCCACAGCATCGGAAGGTCTAACAAAGTCTTTGACTTTCCACTGCTTGAAAAATTGCTCGCGATAAAATCCGGAATCCACCAGAACATTTCTGCCGTTGCTTTTGACCAGCCACACCACCATGGCAATTTCCATTTTGCGCGCCGGATCAGCGCCCTTGACCAGCGCGGAGACCGGAAAATCAGGAATCGATGCATAGCGAATGGCGTAAACCTCGTACGCCGGGAGAGAATTCGATATCAGAGGAACTGCCAGCGTGGAGCTAACGATCAAACTTATCAGGTAAGCCAACAACAGTATGCGCTTCATTTTGTCCACTCAAAGAAAAGCCAGCTTACATGAAGCTGGCTTTTTGGACCAAACATGTGATTCAGCTCAGTGAATGATGGTGTTTGCGCAGAAAGTCGTGTTCGGCCCAAAGGGACCGCCACACTGTGGGGTTTGTGAAAACTGGTTGGCCTTTTGGAAGTCCCGAAGATTATCCGGATAATCCACACCATAATGGAAGCCGCTGCTTCCAAGCGTATACCAAGGATAAATACAGAACGGTCCGCCATAGGTCGCGCAGTTCGCCGTAACTTCCGCCTTGCCACCCTGGTCGCTGACTACGGCCCAACTGGTGGGGGTGGAACCATCGCCGAAGGTCACACCCTTAATCTGGATGGGTAGAAAACCAGCCCACGAATCAGCGTTGTAGGAATCGCAGCCGGACTGGCCGGGCACGCAGAACGCGTCGCCCCCTGTGAAAATGGATTCATGGCCGATCTCCCAGACGAAGCTGTTGGGTGTATCGAAAACAACTCCCCATCCCAGAGCATTGCCGATGACCTGATTATCGAAAGCTGGCATCAGAGGACCATCGGAGGACGAGTTAAGAATAATCGTTCCGGAACCGCCGGTTGTCAGGTCATTGACAGTGATATGAAAACCGTCCTGGGCAGCAGTGGTGAAGTAGTGGACGGTGATCGTATCTCCGGCGTTCATAATCAGCGGATTGTTGTTGCCGGTCCCATCGGTCAACATTGCATTGAAGGCCGCTGTCTCATGGAACTTCCCGCCTTGCTGCGTAAGTTTGAACACCGGAGAACAGGCGGAGTAAGTATTGGGCGCAAAGAAGACGCTGAAAGCCCCACTGGGGAAGCAGTTCTTCACGATCGAGTCAGGATAGAACTGTAATTCCACAAATGCCTGCCCAAGGAGGCTCTTGGGATCGGTTACAGTGCCGCCGAACCAGAACGTAGGGCCAACATCGGATACAAGGGAATTACCGTCAGAAGGTAACACTACTGTCCATGTCAGATCGCGCGCTGAGCCGGCAGCGCTCGAAACGGGATTCAATTCGGGCTCATCGTGGCCGGTGCATCCCGGTTCATAGGTCGGTTCAAACTTACCCGGGATGTAATTAAAGTGGTGAGCGAAACAGGCAGTCCTGGTCTGTGCGTGGGAAAGAGTCGCGAGACCAATAAAGGCGAGAAACGCCACAAATAGAATTGTTCGTTTCATCTAAGGTCCTCCATCAAGAAAGGTAGCGGGCGAGAGCAGTAATGGCAGTTTCCCTGGGTGCGGGAAAACTGGAAAAATTGTAACATCCGGGAGGGTAAATCAAAGGCGCACCCGTTCCAATTTAAACACGAGTCAGAAGCAACGCCGTTGGTAAGTTTAGCGCTCTCGTAATTGATGTCCCACACTAACACCCGAGTTGCTGCAGCTCGGTGACGGTGAGATCACGCCACCTGCCCGGCGGCAAATCTCCGAGCTTAAGGCTTCCAATTGCAACTCGGACCAACCGCAGTGTTGGGTGGCCGACGACGGCGGTCATTCGCCGGACCTGCCGGTTGCGTCCTTCAATCAGAACCAGTTCGATCCAGGCAGTGGGAACATTTTTGCGAAAGCGAATGGGCGGCTCGCGCGGAGGCAAAGCCGGTTCCGCGCTCAGCAGTCGCACTTGGGCTGGACGCGCGCGGTATCCCTGAATGAGTACCCCGTTTTGTAATCGCTGAAGCGCCACATCTTCGGGAATTCGTTCTACCTGCGCCCAGTAGGTGCGCGGGTGCGCAAACCTGGGATCTGAAACGCGGTGTTGCAACGTTCCGTCATCGGTGAGCAATAGCAAGCCTTCGCTGTCGCGATCCAGCCGGCCTACTGGATAAACATCTTTCACGGGAATGTAGCCGCTCAGAGTTTTGCCACCACCCGAGAACTGGCTCAAAACACCGTACGGCTTGTTGAAGATGATGTAGCGCAAGCTCCAGATTACATGGACATTCATCGCTTTCGCGATCAAATATCGCTATACTTTCCACCGCCATGACGAGACATCTGCTTCCAATTGTGCTGCTCGGAATTATTTTTTCTTCGATCAGCGCCTTCGCGCAACAATCCAGCTTTACTGTTGGTACGGCGACTGCCTCGCCGGGTCAGAAGGCCACCGGCTACATTGAAGTTCCTGCAGGCGTCGATGCCGCGACTTCAATTCCCGTTGTGGTAGTGCGCGGCAGCAAGCCGGGCCCGGTGCTGGCGCTGGTATCCGGCTCGCACGGGACCGAGTACGCGAGCGTAATCGCGCTGGAAAAGCTCATACCCCAGCTCGATCCGGCGCAGATCGCAGGCATAGTCATTGTTGTCCCGCTGGTTAACATCCAATCGTTTCTACAGAAAGTCCCGCACGTTAACCCTGTGGATGGCAAGAGCATGAACCGCTTCTATCCGGGCAAGGCAGATGGAACGCAGACCGAACGCGCCTCTTTTCTGATTACAAAGCAGATTGTGGAGCGCAGCGATTACCTGATTGATTATCACGGCGGCGACCTGGACGAAGACCTGCGTCCTTACAGCTACTGGCCCAAAACAGATAATCCGAAACAGGACGCGATCACACGCGAGATGGTGCTGGCATTTGGTCTTGATAACATCATCATTTTTAGCGACAGGCCGAAAGACCCCAATGCATCTCGTTATCTGGATAACACGGCGAACACTCGCGGCAAGCCGGCAATCGTCGTGGAAGCCGGGCACGCAGGCACAGTGGAACCTCAGGATGTACAAGCGTTGGTGAGCGGCACACTCAACGTGATGCGCTATCTGAAAATGCTGCCGGGAACGGCGAGCATGGTTGAGCATCCAGTCTGGATCGGAAAGGTTGATACCGTCACGAGCGATCAAACCGGATTCTTCTATCCGCTGGTGGAGCGCGGGACCTACGTGGAGCAGGGAATGAAGATCGGCTACGTGACCGATTATTTTGCCAACACTGTTTTTGAAGCCCATGCGCCTGCGTCAGGAATTGTTCTTTACATTTGCGCAGTGCCTTCGATGAAAAAAGGCGATACCGTCGCGAACATTGGGGAAATCACTAAAAATCCTTAGTAGATCGGCTAATTCAGTAATCTGGTAACTTGGTAATTGAAGATCAAAGGCAATTTCTCAAATCAGAAGCCTTCAACGGCAGACCTTTGATTCATTAGGCGTGCTGGAATTTCATACAGAAGCAAAGTTCATCAAGGGCGTCGGCCCCCGCGCAGCCGCTTCGCTCGAGCAGAAGAACATCCACACCGTGGAAGACCTGCTCTATTACCTGCCGTTCCGGTACGAGGACCGGCTGAACCCTCGCGGGATCGCGGAATTGCGACCAGGCGAGATGGCGGCGGTGGTGGCGGAAGTACGCAACAGCGGCGTGTTCCGTACCAGGAAGATGCCGATCTTCCGCATGATCGCCGGCCAGGGTCGCGACAAACTCGAGTGCATCTGGTTTCACGGCGAATATTTGCGCAACCGCTTCAAGCCGGGACAACTCGTAGCTCTATACGGCAAGGTGGAAGAAGCCTGGAAGGGGCGCGGGTTGCAAATTGCGCAGCCCCAGTTTGAGATTCTGGACGAACTGGAGCCGGAAGAGCTCGATTTTGGGAGCACTCCAGCGATTGAGTCGCTGGAGATTGGCCGCATCGTGCCAATTTATAGCTCGGCGGCAGACGGCAAACTTACCTCGCGCTGGTTCCGTCGCGTTATTCATACAGCTCTCGAGAGCCTCTCGCGGGAAATTCCTGATGGCCTACCCGCTGCATTGTGTCGCCGCCTGAATTTGCTGGACCGGCGCGCGGCCTTTCAGTGCGCGCATTTTCCTCCCGCAGGCGAAAGCTTGATGGAGCTGCAGGACTGGAATACTCCGGCGCACCAGCGCCTCATCTTTGAAGAATTGTTCTTTCTTGAAGTTGGGCTGGAGATGAAGAAGCGGCGCATGCGTGAGCGCGCGGGCGTCAGCTTCGAGCTGAATGAGAAGGTGCGCGAAGCGTTGAAAAAGATTCTGCCCTTCCATCCCACGACTGCGCAAAAGCGCGTGCTGAAGGAAATTGCGCAGGACATGCGACGCTCGTCGCCCATGCGGCGGTTGCTGCAGGGTGACGTTGGCTCGGGCAAAACGATTGTGGCGCTTCAGGCGGCGGTGATTGCCATCGAAAACGGCTACCAGGTGGCCTTCATGGCGCCCACAGAAATCCTTGCCACGCAACACTATCTTTCTGCGCGGCGCACACTGGAGCAGGCTGGTTATCGCGTGCTGTTGCTCACCGGTTCACTGGAAGAACAGCGCAAGCGCGATACCCGCCGTCATATCGCGCAGGGCAATGCGCACCTGGTGATCGGAACTCACGCTCTGATCCAGGAAAAAGTTGAATTTCACAAGCTGGGTCTGGTCATCGTGGATGAGCAGCATCGTTTTGGCGTGATGCAGCGCTTCAAGCTGATGAAGAAGGGCGAAGCTGAACCGGACACGCTGGTCATGACCGCTACTCCCATTCCACGAACGCTCGCGCTGACCCTGTACGGCGATCTGGATACGAGCGTGCTGGATGAACTTCCGCCCGGACGGACTCCGATCACTACTCGCAAGATTTCTGACCAACGCGCGGACGAAGTCTGGGGTTTTGTGCGGAAGCAGATCGCGCTGGGAAGACAGGCGTATGTTGTTTATCCCGTGATTGAAGGCAGCCCGGCGGACCAGCCGGAACTTGAATTCACCGGCGCCGCCCCGGTTTCGAAGAGTGGTTTGAAGGCTGCCATCCATATGCATGAAGAACTGCGCTCGCGCATTTTTCCCGATCTGCACGTCGGGCTGCTGCACGGGCGTCTCAGTCCGGATGAAAAAGAAAAAACCATGCGGGAGTTTCAGGCCGGTGAAATCGAGGTGCTGGTGGCAACGACAGTCATCGAAGTGGGCGTGGACGTCCCCAATGCGACAGTCATGGTGGTGGAACATGCGGAGAGATTCGGTCTGGCCCAGCTCCATCAGCTGCGTGGACGCATTGGTCGGGGGGCCGCAAAATCCTATTGCATTCTGATGACCGGCGGAAAAGTTTCCCCTGAAGCCGAGCGCCGGCTGAATGAGATGGTGCGCACGCAGGACGGTTTTGAAATTGCCGAGCTTGATCTTCAGCTGCGCGGCGCAGGCGAGATGGCCGGGACCCGGCAGGCGGGCTGGGGCAGTTTTCGCATCGCCAACCCTGTGCGGGATGAAAAACTGCTGAAACTGGCGAAGGCCGAGGCGGTGAAGATCGTGGAAGAGACTGACCCAGAGATCAGTGTGGAAGATCGCAAGAGGATCATGGAGCATTTGCGAACACACTGGCAGCGAAGGTATGGGCTCGTGGAAGTGGGATAGGCTGTTTTAGGCTTTTGGAGTTTATCGCGGGATCGGGATAAACTCACAACAAATGCACGCATGAAAACGACCGCCAAATCCGATCTCTACCGCCTGCTTCCTTCCGTTGATGAGTTGCTGCGCGAGACTGCCGTAGCGTCGCTGGTCGAGAGCGAAGGTCAGCCGGCGGTTGTGGACGCGATACGCGTGGTGCTGGTAAAGGTGCGGGAAGAGATCGCCACCGGGCATCTGGAAAAAGAAGAATCAGTTCAGTTGGTGGTTGCCGGCCTGCCGGATGGCATCGCGCGGCAGTTGCATGCCTCGGTGGAGTTCTCGCTCAAGCCGGTAATCAATGCTACTGGCGTCATCCTGCACACCAATCTGGGTCGCGCCCCACTGGCAGAATCCGCGCTGAAGCAGATTGTCGAGGTGGCAGGCGGCTATTCCAATCTGGAATTTGATATCGGCAGCGGCGAACGCGGAAAACGTGATGTCCACGTAGAGCGCCTTTTCTCGCGGCTGTTGAACCAGGAAGGCGTCAGCGGAACTCGCACCGTAGTCGTGAACAACTGTGCCGCTGCAGTCCTGCTGGCCCTGAACACGCTGGCGGAAGGCGGCGACGTCATCGTCTCCCGGGGTGAGCTCGTGGAGATTGGCGGATCGTTCCGTGTGCCGGAGGTGATGGCCAAATCCGGCGCCGTGCTGCGCGAAGTCGGCACCACCAATCGCACCCGCATCAGCGATTATGAACGCGCGATCAATGAAAGGACGCGGCTGCTGTTGCGCGTCCACCGATCAAATTTTGCCATCGTCGGTTTCACGGAGCAGCCGTCGTTGGAAGAGCTGGCGGCGTTAGGCTGCAAGCACAAGATTCCTGTTATGGAAGACCTCGGAGGCGGAGCGCTTCTGCCGCTACGCAGTCTGGGAGTCAATGAGAGCGGCGTGATGGAGAGCCTGCGCGCCGGCGTAGACCTCGTCACATATAGTGGCGACAAAATGCTGGGCGGGCCGCAGGCCGGGATGCTGAGCGGCCGCGAAGAGCTGATCAGAAGGATCAGGTCCAACCCGCTCTTCCGCGCTTTGCGTGTGGACAAATTGACCTATGCGGCGCTGGAAGCAACACTGATGGAATATATCCGGCAGAACTATGATGCGGTTCCGTTTGCGCGCATGTTGCGACTCTCGGCGGAGGAAATTCGGGAACGCGCCCAGGGACTGCGCGCCAAGCTTGAAACGGCTCCACACCTGCGCGTTGAAGTCATCTCCGGCGAGTCATTGGTAGGAGGAGGTTCTGCTCCAACCTCCACTCTGCCGACTTACCTGCTGGCGATTGCTGCCGAAGACCTGAGCGCCGATGAAGCGGCTGCGCGCCTGCGCGCCCATAACCCGCCGGTGGTCGCGCGCGTGGAAGAAGGAAGAGTATTGCTGGACCTACGTACTGTATTTCCGCAGGAGGACGAAGTAGTAGATCGGGCACTGCTCAAGCTGGGAGCAATTGGGTGACTGAGGAATTTGGTGATTGAGTAATTGAACGACCCCAGGTTGCGCAATTCCCAGAATCGCGCAGCGTGATCCTGTGTTTCAATTACCAAATCACCCAAATACCCAATTACCAAATCCGCGACGCGCTCATCTGCTTAATTCTTCGTTGACCCAATAAAATCTCATTAATGGCAACGGTCTATACCCTCGGTCATTCCACGCGCGAGCTGGCGGATTTTTCGCGGGTGCTTCAGACCCATGAAATCCGGCTGCTGGTTGATATTCGCGCGTTCCCGGCCTCGCGGCGGTACCCTCATTTCAATCGCGAGCATCTGGAACTGTGGCTGCCGGAGATCGGCTGTGATTATTTGTGGGAAAAAGATCTGGGTGGCCGGCGCAAGAAACAAATGCCGGCTGAGGATTCTCCCAACATAGCGCTGCGCAATCCTTCTTTTCGCAATTATGCCGATTACATGCTCTCGGCACAATTTCAAACGGCAGTTGAGCGACTCGTGGAAGAGGCAAAGAAGAGAAACACGGCAATCATGTGCGCAGAGTATGTCTATTTCCGGTGCCATCGCATGCTGGTTTCCGATTATCTTGTGAGCCAGGGCCACACGGGGCTGCACATCCTGGATGAAAAGCCGCCAACTCCGCACCAGCTCAGTAAGGACGCGCGGATTGTGGATGCGAAGCTCGTGTATCGGGGTGATCGGCTGCTCTAGACGGGTTGGACTAAAAAATTGTTGCATAGACTGCGACCCGCTCCGTTCTTCCCTTCAGAGTAGCTGGAGGAAGTCATGAAGATTCGGCTTTGGGTCTCCCTGGCAGTGCTGGCGGCGATCTGCGCGGCCCTTGCCATTCATCCTTATCAGGCATCTGCCGGTTCCACAACCAACGCCGGCTCCGAACTTCAAATCATCGGCAAAGACGGCAAACCCGCCGGTTTTGTGCCGCTCAGGCACACAGACGTAAAAACGGAAATCAGCGGTTTTGTCGCCCGTATTTCCGTTACCCAGGAATTTGAGAATGTCCTGCCCAATGCGGTGGAGGCGATCTACGTCTTTCCTCTTCCTCACGATAGTGCGGTAGACGGCATGATCATGAAGGTGGGTGACCGCGAAATCCAGGCGGTGATCAAGGAACGCGAAGAGGCGCGGAAGATTTACGATGCCGCCCGCAATGCCGGGCATACGGCCGCCCTGCTTGACCAGGAGCGTCCTAACATCTTTACGCAGTCCGTGACCAATATTCCTCCCAATTCCAAAGTGGAAGTCACGCTTTCGGTAATCGAGCTTCTGAAGTACGAGGCCGGAACTTATGAGTTCAGCTTTCCGATGGTGGTTGGTCCTCGCTACATTCCCGGAACTCCCGCAGCGGCCCAGACGAATGCTGCGGGAGTGCAGGATGTCGCTTTGAAGACGGGCGCTGACTCCGAGCAGCGAGGTACGATGCCGGATACCGATCAAGTGCCGGATGCCTCGAAGATCAGCCCAGCCGTCGCGGGCGTCCATACTCAGGATGAGCACGCAGGGCACGATGTTTCTATCGCGGTGAACCTCAGTGCCGGACTTTACGTGACGGACGTAGGTTCCACCTCACATAAGATTTCCAGCCAGCGCACTGGCGCGGACTCATTTCACGTTCAACTGGCCGATGATGCGGTTCTCGCCAACAAAGATTTCATCCTGAAATACAAGATTGCCGGGCCAAACATAAGCGACGCCGTTCTAACCCATGCCGATAAATCGGGCGGCTACTTTACTCTGATTCTTCAACCGCCGGAGAAAGTGCCGGACAACGCGGTTGTGCCGCGAGAACTGATCTTTGTGCTGGACACCTCAGGTTCTATGTGGGGCTTCCCGCTGGAGATGGCCAAGAAGACCATTGCGCGGGCCCTGGACAATCTTCGTCCTGAAGAAACATTCAACCTGATCACTTTCTCCGGGGCCACGCGGATCCTGTTTCCGGAAGCGGTGCCGGCCACCCCTGAAAATATTAAAGCGGCCAAAACTGTCCTCGCCGGGGCATATGGCAGCGGCGGGACGGAGATGATGAAAGCCATCCGCACTGCGCTGGGTGACGATGCCGCCGCCGGGAAGCCTGTGACCGGACCAACCCCGTCATTGCGCGTGGTGTGTTTCATGACAGATGGATATGTAGGCAATGACGCGGAGATTGTGGCAGAGGTGCAGAAACATCCTGAGGCGCGCGTGTTCGCTTTTGGCATCGGGACAGCCGTCAATCGTTTCCTGTTGAGCAAAATGGCGGAAGAAGGCCACGGAGAGGTTGAGTTTGTCACGAATCCAAATGAAGCCCAGCCGGCAGCGGACCGTTTTTATGAGCGCGTGCACTCACCGGTGCTCACCAACATTTCCATTGATTGGAACGGACTGCCGGTCGCTGAGGTCTATCCGGCACAGGTACCTGATCTTTTTTCGGCCAAGCCCATCATCGTGACTGGCCGGTACACACAGGCGGCGAAAGGAACAATCGTGATTCACGGCACGCGCGCGGGGGGCCCGTTTACACGGGGAATTGCCGTGGATTTCCCTGAAGATAATTCGAGCAACGCCGCACTGGAAAAAATCTGGGCGCGAAACAAAGTGGATAATCTCATGTCGCAGGACTGGATGGGAATCCAACGCGGCGATTCCAAACATAAGGCAGAGATCATCGAGGTTGGACTGAAACACAGCCTGGCCACGCAGTACACGTCCTTCGTTGCAGTGGAAACAAAGACAGTGATTCAGGACGGCAAGCCCGTGCGCATTGAAGTGCCAGTTGAGCTGCCGGAAAATGTGTCGCCGTTGGCCGTGCCGGGCGCAGGAGAATACAACTACAACATGGTTACCAAGAGCGGCGTAAATCGCTACGCTGGCACGTTCGGTAGCCGCGACGCATTACTTGTGGCGCCTGCCCCACCTCCACCAAAGCCAGGTGCGGTAAGCGAAACAGTAGAAGTAACCGCAAGTGCGCCGATGATCGATACAGAGAGCGCACAGGTTACAAGTACTTTCGATGGGAAGCTATCGCATCCGCAAGGAGCCAGCGGCGGCTATTCGACGCCGTCCGACAAAAAGCAAAAACAAGAATTGCTGAAGTCGAAGCTCAGCCCCGATCTACTGACTCTGTATAAATGCTCGCAGAGGCGTGCCACTGCTGTTGCTGGACAAGCCTGCAAAGTTCCGGCGTCAGGCAAGGTAAACGTTGAAGTCAAACTCCGCGCCGGATCGGCGGCGATCGACCAGAAGCTCACTGCGGCAGGCCTTGCCATCAAGACCGGAAATGGAACAACCGCGGTGACAGGCGAGATTGCTATCTCTCAACTCCAGGCTCTGGTAGAGATTGCTGAGGTACAGTCGGTGAAGACGGTGGAGTGAGAGCTGCATCACGTTTGATGTGACTCGAATCCAGGTGCGCATAATCTGCGGGTGATACCTCGACGCTCTCAGAGACTATGCGAGAGCGTAGAGATCCATCGATGCATCGATCACCCGATGCATCGATGCCCCGATAAGCTGACTATTTCACTTCCACCGCTTCGGTCAGATTGAAAGTCAGGGCTGACTCGGCGGGAAGCACGATTTTCTTGTTGCCGGTAAATGCGGCTCCAGCCGTGCCCGCGCCGCCACCTGCCAGCGCGCCAATGGCTGCGCCCTTGCCGCCGCCCGCCAGAGCGCCAATCAACGCTCCTGCGCCTGCGCCGCCTCCAATGAAGGTGGCTGAGCGCTTGCCTTTCCCTTTAACGGAACGAGCTACCGCGGCAGTTTGAATCGCCTGGTCCTTCCCTTCAATGTTGACAGAATCAAGGCGCACCTCCAGGAGCGCGCCGCCTTTGAAGTGGCCCATTGCCTTGGCGGCAACCACAGTGCCGTGTGCGGCTGCACCATCTTTAATTACGGTCTTGCCTTCTACAACCACGGGCTCCGCAACGGTTGCCGAGAATCCCTGCCCGGCCTGGCTGGTCTCGGAACTGAGTGCTTCACCCAGACGCACTGTAATGTGCGTGCCGGCGGGAATAACCAGGGGTTGAGCCGCGGTTTTTTTGGCTTCACTTTTGGTTCCGCCGGCCGTGCCCCCGCCGGCGGCTGAACCTGGATTTTCGGTCGAGTTGGCGGGTGTGTTGGCTTTCTGGCAAGCCAGGACAAAGCTCATGGCAAGCAACAGGAACAGAACAGAAACAGATCGCAGGGATTTCACAGTACCTCCTGAACTGAAGCATTTTCCACTAAACAATTGTTTCACGCAATACGGCAATACGATATTACGTCCTTGTAATAGGCATTGCGCTTAACTTGAAAAATTTTGCTCAACCATGCGAGCGCTCTTTTGATATGCTCCCACTCATGGAAAACCGCAGTTACAGTGATGTTGGTGGAACGCCCGGCGGACTGGGGAATTTTCTGATGGGCTTCATCATGACTTGTGTTGGTGGATATCTGCTGACCAGCCAGGTGACGGTGATCGGCGCTTACTGGAATTTTTGGGGCCTGGTCGGCGCCAGCAGTTTCGGCGTCACGCTGATTCCGATGCTTTTTGGTGTTGGCATCCTGTTTTTCAATGGCCGCAGTTTTGTGGGATGGCTGCTCACGATTGGTGGCGCGCTGTTTATCCTTGCAGGCATATTGGCCAACATGCAAATCTACTTTCGCCGGACCAGTCTTTTCCAGACCCTGGTCATGCTGGTCCTCCTGGTTGGCGGCCTGGGATTGATCGCGCGCTCTCTTCGCTCACATCACGCAAAAGAAGCGGCATGAAACACCTGCTTTAAGGCTGATAAACAGCATTCGGGATCGTGATCTAATGAGTTTCGCCTTCGCTCGATGACGCTGCTGCTGAAGCAGCGGCCTGCGGTGTTTCACCTGCCTTCAGCTTTTCCAGAAATTTCTGCGTGTTGAGCAACGGACGTTCCAGGCTGGGATTGTAGGTTGTCCATTCTTCGGCGGGTTCGCGTTCAAAATGCGCCCGCATGCTTTCCATTTTGGAATCCAGATCGTCCAGGTAGTGCAGCATGAGCGCTTCCGGAAACATGGGCATTTTCGGGCTGCCAAATTCGTATTTTCCGTGATGGCTGATGATCAAATGCTCCAGCAGGGTTTTATATTCAGCGGGGAAACCGGCGATCTGCGCGATCTTTTCGTGCAGCATCTCCAGCTCAATGATCATGTGGCCCAGTAACTGTCCGCGAGTGGTATAAGCAAAAGTCCGCGAAAAACTCAGCTCGTGGATTTTGCCGATATCGTGCAGGAACGCGCCGGTGAGAAGCAGATCGCGGTCAATTAAGCCGGGATAGTTGCGGCAGGCCAGATCGCAAAGCTGGAACAGCGAGACGACGTGGTCGAGCAGCCCGCCAATGTAGGCATGGTGCAGAGACTTGGCCGCGGGCGCATTTTTATATGCGCGTTCAATTTGCGGATCGGCCATGAACGCTTTTAACAACGCTTTCAAATGAGAATTCCGAAAGCTCTCTATAAATCCCGCAGCCGTCTGCCACAGCTGATCAATATTCTTGGTGGTGCGGGGAAGGTAATCTTCAAACTCGATTTCCGCCTCTTCCAGGGAGCGCAGCTTGTGCAGAGTGAGCTGGAAGCGTCCATTGAACTTGTTGATCAGGCCACGGACCTTGACGAAATCATCCTGATCGAAAAGATCAATGTGATCAGGCACGTTGTCCCACATCTTGGCCTCAATGTGCCCGGTGCGATCCGCCAGAGTGAGGGCCAGATAGAGTTCCCCGCTTTTTTTAGGCTTGGCCTGCTTGGACGCTACTACGAAAGAAGAGGTGATCACCTGATTTTCAAACCGGCCTGCGTCGCAGATATAAAATTCCTTCATTATGTCGCTTCGCTCCAAACCGCTTACGAGTTTCGCCTTGGGGAGTTCCCACTGCTCCTGCCGCAGCCCGCTCGGCGCGCAAGTCGCTGCGCTCCAAACTGCCAGCGTACCTCGCTTCGGCGAGCTTGCTAGCGCTCCTGTAACCGCCCGCCCGACGCAAGCCGGCCTCGCCTGGCAAACGCCATCTTACTTCACTTTAGGGGAAACACAATCAGGGAAACTCAGCCTGGAAAGGATCGGTTTTCCACCGGTCATAGATACGGGCAGATTTGAAGAGATTGAACAGATCAGCATCCAGTTCGCCGTCCTTCACTGCGTAGTCCAGAATTTCCAAAGCGCGGTCCACTGAGACAGCCTTCTTGTAGGGACGATCCGCCGCTGCCAGAGCGTCAAAGATATCCGCGATGGTCATCATCCGGGTTTGCAATGGGATTTCCGGAGCAGAAAGCTTGTAAGGATAACCAGTGCCATTCAATTTTTCGTGATGCAGCCGGGCGATTTCCGGAATCTGGCTGATTTCGTTGGTCCAGGGAATCTGTTGCAAAAAATTGAAGGTGTGCACGACGTGAGACTCGATCTGCCTGCGCTCCCCGTCGTCGAGTGACCCTTTGCGGATGGAGAGCAGATGGACTTCCTCTTCTGTAATCAGCGGTTTCTTCAGACTATCCACATCCTGGTACTGCCTGGTAGCGATCTTTGCCAGTTCATCAAAGTTGCCTCCCGGCAGCACGGTGGGCTCGTTCGCCGTAAGAATGGTTTGAAAGTAGGCATCCAGTTCCCGGATCGCATCCGCCAGTCTGCCGTCGAAATTGGGCTGGGCCTTCAGGAACTCCTCTCGGCCCTGTTGCAGCAGGTAGTCGATCTTCGACTTGAGGGTCTCCGTCTCCAGCGTCCGTTTTACCAGGCTGAATCTCTGCTGGATCAGCTCTAATTGCGGTGGATATAGCTTCCTGGCCTTCACCAGCACTTCTTCAGGAACTCCGACCTTGCCAAAATCATGGAGCAGGCTGGCATAGCGAATTTCCCGCATCTCATCCCGGCTGAAACGCACGTCGGCATACGGTCCCTGAAGGCTACGATCGACGACCTCAGCCAGCGCAACCGTAAGGCTGGCTACGCGGAAGGAATGGCCTGAAGTGGTGGGATCGCGAGCTTCAATCGCGGTGACTGAGGCGCGCACAAAGCCCTCGAACAATCTGTGAATGGACTCGTATAACTGGCTGTTCTCCAGCGCCACAGCCGCCTGGCTGGCCAGCGAAAATACGATTTCCTGCTGGCGTCCGCTAAAAGGGACTACCTGCTGCGCGACGGCGGAAAGCGAATCCAGTTTCGCGGCAGAATCGCGCTTGGCGTTGATGAGCTGAAGCACCCCGACGATCTTGCCCTTCTGGTTGCGCATCGGCACGGCCAGGATGGACTTGGTGCGATAGCCGGAATCCTCATCGAAGTGGCGATTGATCGTGTACGGTACATCTGAAGGCAGACGGTAGGCGTCATCAATATTGACGATTTCGCCACTGAGCGCCACATAACCGGCAATGGAGCGATCGCTGATCTCCATGACCATAGTCTTGAATGGCACGTCCAGGCTGTCATTCTGCGACAGGCTGAAGCGCAGTTTTTCCTCGAAGAGTTCATTCTCCGCAGTCGGTTTGTTATTGAACGGAAGCCGGCGCTGATCGCGCTGCAGCGGCGTTCGCTCCACAAGGTAGATGGAGCCGGCATCGCAACGCGTGAATTCCCGCGATTTGGCCAGGATCATTTCCAGGAGCTTGGCGGTATCGTGCTCGGCCGAGAGTGCCACTCCAATCCGGTTCAGCTCGTGAATTTCGCGGCTGGCTCCGGCAAGCCGTTCATTCACTTCCTGCCGCGACTGGATGAGATGGATGTGGTCCAGCGCATTGTCCACCATGCGTTCCAGCAAGCGCTGCGGAACATCCGCAGGAAGATATGCGTAGACCGCGCCATCATTGCGCGGATCCCTGAATGGCTCGCTGGTCAATGCCAGGATCCGAATATTGGGGACGCGCAACTGCTGATAATGTTCTTTGACAAATTCTTCCATGGAGACCAGCACCACGCGCGCGATCGCGGGACTTTCCTGGCTGTGTGCTTCAAAAGGCATGCGGCGGAAGCGCTGGATCCCGACCATCTGGTTGCGCGCCACCGAATCATGTTCAAAATACGCCACAATAGGGAGCGCGCGCGGCGCCGGGGATTCGCGTCGTTTCTGAATGGCAGAGGTACTCATCTGGAGCGGACACACAAGGGGGGAGAAACGTCCACTAGGCCTTTGGAAATCGCTGAAATATTATCACAAACGTCAGTTATTACTTAGTAATTAATGACGGGTGCGCAAGAATACGATCAGGATTGGGCTGCCACCGAATTGGGCGCCTCAATCTGCACCAGCTCAGGGCGCTGTCGCGGAACGCATTCACACTGCGGGCCGGTGACCTGGTGCGATTGCGACTTCTGGGGTGCGCGCCAAAAGTCCATGAATGAAGTCTGATGAACGCAGGAGACAGTGCAATGCGGCGCGCAGGATTTTTCTGTGAGGAACTCGCGGCGGATGTCCTCCCGCGTGTACTGCGCCAGGGGAATCCCCGGAAAACCGCGCTGCTGGGAGCAGTAATGCACCAGCCCGTGCTCGCAGATGTAGAGAAACCGTGAGCCGGCGCGGCAGCGCCACCGGTTGGGACGGCCCAGGGCGATGTTTTCCTGAAAGCCATTCAGGCGTGCATAGCTCAGCTTGCTGAGTTTCCTTGTTTCCCGGAAGACCGCCTGTGCGTCGTCGGACAATGGTTTGAGCTGCCCGGTGTTGTCGTGGATGATCCCCACCGTCGAACTGAAACCCAGCTCCAGGGCGCGTTTGGCAATCGTGAACGCGTCCCATTGATTTTTGACCCCGGCGCCAATCACGGAATTGATGTTCACGTGAAAGTCGGCATGTTCCTGCAACCACTGGAGTTTCTTGTCCAGCACTTTCAGGGATTTCACGGAGACATCGTCCGGCTGCACGTTATCGACAGAAATCTGCAGGTGATCGAGACCGGTGCTGTTCAGGCGCTGAATGCGGTCAGGCACCAGCAGATAACCGTTGGTGATCAGCCCGGCAATCATTCCGTGGGAACGAATGCGGCGGATGATGTCGTCCAGGCCAGGATGGAGCAGCGGCTCCCCGCCGCTGATCACAATCAGGGTGGTCCCCAATTCTGCCAGCTTGTCCACGCGGCGGTACATCTCTTCCAGCGGCACCGGATCAGAAAAATCGTCGTACTCGCTGCAGTAGGTGCAAGACAGATTGCACTGCCGCATGGGGATGATCTGCGCCTGCACAGGATGGTCGGTAAAGAAGACACCCTTGGCGATCATGCGCAGTTCGCGCAATTTGCGGCGCAGAGCCAGCGCCTCTCGCCGAGTTTTGGTCAGAAAGCCTGCCATCCAAGTGTGACCTGTTTATTTAAGCACAGCGATTCTGAGGATGCTACGACAAGCAGGCGAACCGCGCTCAGTTGCAGTGAGCGGCTACCCCTGAGTACTTAAGATGCGTTCCTAACCTCTTAAACCGGCCAGGGAAGCTTGCCCTAATTTCCAAACCAGATACAAAATCGCTACAGTGATGACTGCGGTCGATGTCTTCAGTTTACGACGCTGCGAATTGATCGCGAATCCCATCCCTAAGAGAACAATGACCCAGATAGCAAAGACGTCGAAGCTCGAGACAAATGCGTAGAGGAACTTCGAAGTGCTGGCCCGATCCATAAAATAGGCCGGATTTGTAGCGATGGGATTTTGCAGATTAAAGTTTTCCGGATTGCCAAGCACAATGGATATGATCGCTAGAATGGAAGAGATTATGTTCGGGAGGCCCGCATAGAAGATAATGGCCATCGCGGTTTTGAAGCTCACGCCAGCGTCCATCCCAAAATTGAAAACTACCATCAGTATTGCTGCCTCGATCAGCCCAAACACCAGAATAAAGATTACCGCCCCGTATCCTCCATATTTGTAAGCGGCTGTCATGCCTCGCAATTGTTTTTCCTGCACATCTGGAGGTGCCTGTTGGAAAGTCGCATTTGAAGACACTAACTCTTTCACTACGTTGTCCCAGCCTATCTTCTTATCAATTGCCGCGAAAAAACAGGTCGCGAAGATCGCACCTAATAGGAACGGCACCCACCAGCTCTGATTCCGCCGTATGTCCTCAAAAGTTTTTGAGGGTGCAGTGAACGTGTAGATGATTCGTTGCGGCTCGGAAAGACCCGGTGCGCTTTCCTGCGGAAGTGAAGGAGCAACAGTGCTCATAAAAATCCTCGGTTCGGGAAACGATGTGAAATTCCCAAGATTGTAGCGTTTAAGGCCGATTACCGGCTAGTTATATTTTTCGCGAAGTGCTGCCAGCCGGCTTGTTCCACCGGCTTTGTATGACCCATGGCGTCGCGGATCTGTATTAATGAGGCGCGCGAAGAACGCGGCAGAGTGTTTCCAATGTGGGTGACCCGGACACCGGCGATTTCCGCGGGCACTTCTGCTTTTGCCGACGCGGTGAAAAGCAGTTCGTAGTCTTCTCCGCCATGCAGGGCCAAATCCAGCATCGCCCCGCTTGCGATGGGAATTGCCTTGGCTTCAATCACGGCGGATACGCGGCTCTCCTGGCAGATATGAGCAAGATCAACGGAAAGTCCATCGCTCAGATCGATCATGGCAGTAGCCAGCTTGAGTTCCCTCAGGCGTCGGGCCAACTCAATTCGCGGTTCGGGATAAAAATGACTGCGTGCTTTGGCTGCGTCCGGTTTTTCTCCAGCGTAGAGGCGCTTTAGAACTGCCGCTGATCCACCCAGCTTTCCGGTGACATAGATTCGGTCATCGGGTCGCGCGCCTGAACGCAGCAGTGCCTTACCGCGAGGCACTGTGCCGAGAACCAGAATGTCAGCGGTAATTTTTTGAGCACTGGAAGTGTCGCCTCCAGCCAGTGGAATCTTGAATCGGTGGGCCAGAGCAAGCAGGCCGCGCAGAAACTCGTCAACCCATTTCTGGCGCAATCGCGGAGGAACTCCCAGGGAAAGGAAACACGCCAAAGGTTCGCCTCCCATGGCGGCAATATCGCTCAAGCCGCGCGCCAGACAACGATGGCCGACACTGCGCGCCGAGTGCCATTTGCGACGGAAGTGCACGTCCTCGATCGACAGATCAGTCGTAGCCAGCAATTGCCGGCTTCGCGGCACATGCAGAATCGCGCAGTCATCGCCAATGCCGTGAATGAGCGTTCCGCGCCCGTTCTTCTTTGCCAGCCAGCGTATGCGCTCGATCAATTGTCGTTCCGGGAGCACGCAAAATAACTATAAGCCCACGTGCCCAAAAGGTCATGACTGCTATTGAACTGTTTCCAGGACAGTGACTACAAACCTTCGTCACCGATTTGCATCTATTCGGTCATTGACACGGTATACATTGGCCTGTTAACTTTAGCGCGCCATTTCCTCTTTGCCTCTGATCTGCATCATGTGGCCCCTGGGTTCGGCAGGGCGAGAAATTTAAGCCCTGGGTAGGCAAGAAACCGGCAAGATCCTTGGGATCCGCAGACCGTCACTTTTGAAGTAAGTTGCAGCAAAACTCAAAACAGGAGTATTTCTCTTGCGCAAGCGTTTTTACATCATGCTGGTGGCGCGGAACTCCGAAGGGGAACTGTTAAAGATCCCTATCCCGCTGCACTATTTATACGTTTTTATCGCCGGCGCTTTTATTGGCATGCTTACGATTACCGGAATGGCCGGGTCGTACGCCCGTATGCTGCTTAAGACACAGCGCTACAACCAACTTCGCACGGAAAAGGAAGCGCTCAAATCACGGTATACCCAGCTTGAGCAGATTGCGCAGGAAAACCAGCTTCAGGCTGAATCTCTGAGTTCGCTGGCCGGTGAAGTGTCCTCTTTGTACGGGCTCAAACCCGACCCGGTTTTCCAGCAGGACGATCCTGCTTCGGCCTCCATTGAGCAGTTGTACGCATTGAAGAATACTGCCATGAGCGGAGCCGCTTCCATCGGTATCGGCATGGACCTCACGGACGCCACCACACGCGACTGGGTGCGCTTGGCGTCTGCTCCGACATTATGGCCGGTGGAAGGGCGCATCAGCGGTGGCTTCGGTGAACGCATCGACCCGTTCAATGGCGAGGGCGCATTCCATCGCGGCGTAGATATTTCCAGCCAGTACGGCACCCCCGTGATTGCTCCGGCAGATGGCGTCATCCGCTTTGCTGACTTCATGAACGGGTATGGCCGCGCGGTCATTGTGGACCACGGTCAGGGAATCACCACGCTGTACGGGCATCTTTCCGGTTTTGGAGTGACCTCAGGGCAGGTTGTTCATCGCGGAGACACGCTGGGCTATGTTGGATTGAGCGGCCGGAGCACCGGGCCGCATCTGCATTACGAAGTCCGCATCTTCAATACTGCGGTGAATCCGACCAAATATCTGCGTTTCACTTTGACACAGCAGATTGCGTCAGGAGCGATGTAGACGGTCAGTCCGCTAACTTCATTGCGGAGACACACATTCCGTTCAATCGCTTCTCGGCCCGGCTTGACTCATCTTCTGGCCCACCTTCTTGACCACCTCTTGAGGAATGACTACATTCACAATGGTTTCATTTCCTTTTTGCTCCACCTGGATACGGTCGAAAACCGCTTTCACGTCCTTGTCTGGGCCGCTGCCCAACGATTCCGCAGCGGCTCGGCCAAAAGCTAAAAATTGATTGAAAGCCTCTAAAACCTTCGCTGCATCGGCCTGATTCGCGCTTATGACATCTGCCCTGATGCGGACGGAGCCCGTGTAGCGAACGGAAATGACCGCCACCGCGTTTTGCAGAAAATCCATTTTCATTCCGCCTGTGAATTGGCTGTTCTGTGCGGGTACGCGCAGCATGGCCCATCCCAGGCTTCCGAATGGAACGTAGTTGTAGTAGTCGCGAACCAGGGGTGGGGCCTCTCCAGACCGATAGGAATGGGTCGCCTTGTCAATGATGCTGTGTATTGAATCAGCAGAGTCGGTATTCGTTACAGCCACCGTGCTCGAGTCTACAAGGCACGCCCGCACCAGATGGTCCGCTCCGCGAACAGAAAAAATAGTTTTGCCGGCATAGCTCTCGGACCCGGTGGAGTGCCCCTGCATATAAGTTCGCAGACCGTCCAGATCGAACTTGCCGGTAAAAACGGCTGCCAACTCGGGATTTGCCTCGCTTGGATTGCGAATTGAAATCGCGATTGTCTTCAGATCGCGTTCAACGTGAAAGTTGGTTTGCGTAATGAAATCCCTGTATTCGGGGTCTGATTGGCCGGGGAGTTGGTCCACGTCGATGAACTGCCCCACATTGACAAAAGGTATTGGGGCGAGGTCCGCATAGATCACCACGTCGCCGTCGGGCAGCAGAAGCACAGCGCGGCCAGGCCTTGCCATGCGGTAATAGACCACTCCCGCAACGGCAGCAACCGCGACCAGGAAAATGATGAGAATAAGGAGTTTGCGATGTCGCATAAGCCCACCCAGTATAGAGGAAGACATCGTGTACCGCCTGACCACAGGGGAACAACTGGTAAAATAAAGTCAGGCGGTCCTGCCGCGTGTGGTTCCCCGTAACCGATTCATAGTGTTGCTGTTGCACGCGGAATGCCGCTGTGCTAACTTATTATCTTTGGCCCCCGTCTGTCAGTTCGATCGCAAAGGCGATTCGACCGATGGGTGTCAGCGTCCAGCAATTCGCGGTGGCGAATTGCGGGCCTGAGCGAAGCGAATACCGGGAAGGCAGTTTGCTGGCGTAGCTCAGTCGGTAGAGCATCTGATTTGTAATCAGAGGGTCAGGGGTTCAAGTCCCTTCGCCAGCTCCAGATGAAAAGGGGTTCCTGAAGCGTGAAGCTGGCGCGCTTTGGGAGTGGCAGACTACGCACTGAAGATTTTCCACCGGAACGTTAATCCACGAAGACTTCTCCGTAAGCTGGTTAGGTGGCGTTAATGCGGAAGTATGTTTTTGCGCGGTTCCTGTTCGCGTTGTGGTGCAAGCGTCCCTTGATTGCCAGCTTGTGAAGAGCCCGCTTGCACAGGTGGCCGAGTGGTTAATGGCAGCAGACTGTAAATCTGCCGCTCCTAGCGAGCTACGGAGGTTCGAATCCTCCCCTGTGCACCAGGATTATGAATGATCGCGAAAGCCACAGAAAATTGGAAACGATTCGGCCTTGCGATCGCGGCGTATTTGCTTTTAGGCGTTCTGATTTGGACAACGATGAGTGATATTCCAATCAGAATTGCCGGTGGGCAGATCAGCTTTCGTGGACTGACGCTTGCCATAGTGGCATTTTTTGCAGTGCGCACGTTGCTGCATTGGAAGTCTCAACAAGCAAAGTCGGACGACGAAGAGAGTTCGAGCTGATGTAGTTCAGTTGGTAGAGCACTCCCTTGGTAAGCGTTGCGGCAGCGGAGCGTAGCCGCAACCAAAGATAGAAGCAGTCACCGGGGTGACCTCGACCGACGATGGACGAAGAGAGTTCGAGCTGATGTAGCTCAGTTGGTAGAGCACTCCCTTGGTAAGGGAGAGGTCACCGGTTCAATCCCGGTCATCAGCTCCAGAGTTTGGCGAAGCCAGAAAGTCACCGGGATGACCTCGACCGACGATGGACGTGGAAGAGTTCGAGCTGATGTAGCTCAGTCGGTAGAGTAACTCCCTTTGGTAAGTTGTTGCGGCAGCGGGCGTCGCCGCAACATAAAAAAGAGCGGTCACCGGTTTGTGCTTTTCAATCCCGGTCATCAGCTCCGGAATTTTGACGGAATTGGCGGGAGTAACTCAGTGGTAGAGTCACAGCCTTCCAAGCTGTTGGTCGCGGGTTCGATTCCCGTCTCCCGCTCCAGATTCTCGAGCGGCGGCGAATGCAAGTTCGCAAACAAGAATTGAGGGGATTCGAAAAATAAGCAATGGCGTTTCAACAGGCCCAGATTCCAGTAAAGAAAACGGAAGAGTTTGAGCAGTTGAAATCAGCAATTGAGCGTGCTTTCGCAGCTCAGAATGTAGAGAGGCTGCTCAACAGGTTTCAGGGCAGCGGCGTAAGGGTGCGAGAGTTCGAAAAAGCGCTGGACAAGAGAGTTTTTGAATCTGTAGACCCAGCGCTTTCGCGAGGCGCGCAGGCCGCCAAAGATTTGTATGGGAAGCTGGAGCTTTCAGATCGCGCACTGATTCGCGAGTTCTATCTGGAGCGCGTGGAGAAAGTAGATCCGGCGCTACGCGGCAAGTTTCAAAAGATTTACCGGTATTACTGAGCACCTGAAGTTGAAAAAATCGGTGCAGTTTTTGTGAGGAGACAGCAATGGCGAAAGAAAAATTTAATCGCAGCAAGCCGCACGTGAACGTAGGAACGATTGGTCACATTGACCACGGCAAGACCACGCTGACGGCAGCCATCACCAAGGTGTTAGGGAAGAACAATCCCAATGTTAAGTTCCG
>DATDNH010000091.1:0-12750 GCA_036518395.1 Candidatus Angelobacter sp.
CGCGAGCGCAATCAGGGCAAACGTAGATGCCAGAAGCGTGCGCAACATAAGAATTGCTCCGTGCAAAGCTGGGAGCAAGTCTCTCATAGCTGGAGCAATTGGCAATTGGCAATTGGCAATTGGCGAGACCCGGCAACAGGCTAGGCAAAAGGCCACAGCAACCAAAAACCAGAACCAAAACCCTGCGAGAATCCCTAACTGCGTAACAATCCGCGTCTTTACTGGCGATTTCTGATTCCCGACATGCGTAACCGAAGGCTGGTTACTAGCTACTTCAAAAGCAATTGGCAATTGGCAGCTGGCAATTGGCCCAAAAACAAAAACCCTTCACGTTGGGATAAACTCCGCAACAAAAACCGTGCGAGAATCCGTGACGGCGTGACAACCCGCGTAAACATTGGCCGAAAATTCAACCAACGAATCCGTGACTAGAGGACCAGCTACTAGCTTCCAGCTCCTAGTCCGAAACCGACCCCCAACACCCATGCGCCACGAATTTCATCTTGCGGCATTCGCCCTGGTGCGTTATCAACGCTGGAAGAGATCCCGCCCGCTGGATGCGATCGAGATAAGCTCCACAAAAAAACCGTGCGAGAATCCGTAACCGCGTAACAAACCGCGTCTTTACTGGCGATTTCTGATTCCCAACATGCGTAACCGAAGGCTGGTTACTAGCTACGTCAAAAGCAATTGGCAATTAGCAGCTGGCAATTAGCCAAACCCACCCCCCTTTGCTGCGGGATAAACTACCCAACAAAAACCGTGCGAGAATCCGTGACAGCGTGACAACCCGCGTAAATACTGGCGAAAATCGAATCAACCAGCCCGTGACGAAAACCCGGCTTCCAGCAGGCAGCTCCTAGCCGCTAGAACAAACAACACAACCAAACCGCAAAGGACACGAAGAACGCAAAGAAGTCCGTTGCTCGGCCTGCCTCCCGCCGCCAAAAAGGAGGCCTTTTTCCGCGCTGCCGCTCAGGAGCCTCTATGTTGCTGAATCGAAACTAGATCCTCGGGAGCGGATCGGAAGCGACATCCGCTCTATCCGCTCCGTCCCGCTTTTTGAATTAAACCGTGCGAAAATCCGTAACTGCGTAACAACCCGCGTAAACACTGGCGAAAAACAAACTCGACCAAGCGTAACCCCTCAACAAAACCGAACCTGGTTTGCCGCTGATTCAAATCAGATAACGCAATGCTGTGGCGTCTGCAGATCCTTCGCTCCACTGCTGTATCTGAACACAACATTATAAAGCATGTCAATAACTTTATTGCATTTATTTTCATGTTATTACGGCGAATGCCGAGAGAAACTCACATCAGGATGGGATTGGCTCTGTCGCGATGGGTTGATCTTTGACGTCTTGACCGACAAAAATCGACTACAGTGTCTGCCCGGAACGATATTTTCCATCTGGTAAGTTTTTGCGTTTGATAAACTTCTTGGCTGCAATTTGCTTCGGAGACCGCCGGTCTTGCACGGGGGCAACAATCGCGATGAAAAAAGTTATTGCGGTGGTGATACTTTTGCTGACCGTTACGGTTGTGGGAATGTCGCCGCAGGACATTCCACCGGGCCGTCGTCACGCAGGAAAGGGCCAACGGCGTCGAGCGCCGACGGCGGGTGCGGGGCAGGTTTATCTCGGCATCTGGGCCAATCCAGAACTGGGCGGCCCGGCGTGCCAATCAGGCCCCACCCAACACGATATTTGCCAAGAAATAGCGATTAGCAAACGTGAGGGAAGTTCGTCAGAGGGCATTGGTCGTAACTTTGCGTTGCACCTTCACTATTACGACTGGGGAGTCATCGCGCAGGAGGCCAGCAGTGGCAACTTCCCTGACGCTGAGCTGAACGGTGACCTCCGTAGCGGCCGTATGCCGGTGATTTCCTGGAAATGCGATGACCGACCCATTCCGCAGGGCAAAACCAATTCTGACAATCGTATCGCCGGCAACGATCCCCTCGAGACCTCAACCATCAAGGCCACTGCACAGGCGCTTGCGCGATATCCCGGCCCGGTATTGCTGCGGTGGTTCTGGGAATTTAATGCGATTACACGAAATCAGACCTGCCGTGACGACAGCAATGGCCCAAACACCACCGACTTCAAAAATGCATGGCACCAAATCCGCACAATATTCCAACAAGCCCACGCGACAAACGTCCACTTTCTGTGGAATCCGGGCGATTGGAATCCCGAAGGTAAGAATTCACAAGATAAAGCCGTCGATCCGACGAACTTTTATCCCGCCGAGGGGGATGTTGATTGGATCGGCCTGGACACATACCAGCACAAGGCGTCCAAGACGTTCTCAGAGAATTTCGACTCCTTTTACCAGGCCTACTCAATCCATCAGAAGCCGATTATTGTCGGCGAGAATGGCTCGAAGAATTCCTCTATAAACAGCGGCGGCAAGGAGACCCAAGCCGCATACCTTCAGAGCCTAGTTACCTACGTGCAATCCGGGCATCCGCTGCTCAGAGGGTACGATTATTTCGATTCCAACGGGAATTTCAATTGGGTTCTGGATGATCAGGGTTTGCTAGCGTTGGCGGCGGTTGGCAAAAATCCCGCTTTCTCAGCTCTGCCCTCCTTGAATCCAAAACCTAAGGCACCGCCCTCCAAGTGTCACGGAAAACAACCTTGCCAGTTCTAATTAAACGAGCCGGGTCAGGCAGGCGATGGCATAGCTCTTCTCATACCTGGAGCACATCTCCTTCACGGGCCACCAGACGATAGAGCACTGGATTCACAAAAAATCCCAGAAAGAGTCTGGAAACCAGTCCCGCCACAATCACGATGGCAAATGGCTTTTGCGTATCGGAACCGATGCCCGTGGAGAGCGCGGCCGGCAGCAATCCCAGGCAGGCCACCAGGGCGGTCATCATGATCGGACGAAGCCGCAGCAGGGCAGCCGTGCGCGTGGCCGTCCGGATGTCCATTCCTTCCAAGCGGAGCTTATTGATGTATGACACCAGAATAACGCCGGTTTCCACGGACACTCCCATCAGCGCCAGCAATCCCAGGACAGAAGAAACGCTGAAAGGAGTTCCGGTCAGCTTCAGCGCGATCAGGGCGCCAACCGGTTCAGTCATGATTACATCCAGGCCGATCGCCAGAGGGAATTTCAGGTTTCCGTAGAGCGCAAAGAGGATAAAGAAGATCAACAGGACCGCCAGCGGGCCAATGATCAAGAGCTGCTGCTTGGCCGCCAGGAACTGGTCATATTCACCGCCCCATGAGGTCCAGTAGCCCTCGGGAATCACTACCTGCTTCTTCACGGCGCGCTGACCGTCTTCCACCGCGCGCTGAAGATCACGGCCTTCGATGCTGTATTGAATGCCGATATAACGGGAGTTGTTCTCGCGGTAAATAAAAGAGGCGCCATTTCCCTGTTTGATCTCGGCCAGTTGGCTGATGGGAATTTGCATACCGTCAGGCGTACCAACCAGGAGATTGCCGATCTGTTGCGCGCTGCTGCGAAACTGTGGCTCCATGCGGACCACCAGGTCGAACAGCTTTTCCCCCTGCACCACCTGGGTGGCCGCCTGCCCGCCCACTGCTGCCTGGATTACGGCTTCAACGTCTGCGACATTAATTCCGTAGCGCGCAATCTTCTCCCGGTTGACATCGATGATGAGGCTGGGCTGGCCCAGTTCTCGTACCACGGTAAGTTCCGTAAATCCCGGCACTTTCTCCAAAGTCTTCTTGATTTCGAGCGCCTTTTTCTCCAGCGTATCCAAGTCAGGGCCGTAGATTTTTACCGCCAGGGAGCTTTTCAGGCCTGTAAGCGCCTCGTCGACCGCATCTTCAGCCGGCTGGGTATAGTTGAAGATGATGCCCGGGAAGGTGATGAGCTTTTGGTTGATGGACTCAATTAATTTCTCCTTGTTGTGGATGTCGCCTTTCCAGGAAGAGTCGCTGTAGGGTTTCAAACCAACATAAAACTCAACATTGAAGAAACCGGTGGGGTCAGTGCCATCGTCAGGCCGGCCAAGTTCGGAGCCCACCATGGTGACCTGCGGATACGAGACAAGGATGGTGCGGATCTGGGGAGCAATCTTGCTCGCTTCCTCAAAGGAGATGGTGTAGGGCATGGTGGCCCGCACCCAGAGAGCGCCCTCGTCCAGATGCGGCATGAATTCTCCGCCGATAAAAGGGGCCAGCAAAAGTGTGCCGGCAAAAATCAGCACTGCCACGAGCAAGGTGATGCCACGATGGTCCAGGCACCAGTCAAGCTGGCGGGCATAAATCTTCTTGATCCATTCAAAGGCAGGATTGGTCTTTTCTTTGATTCCCCTTTTGAACCAGAAGGACGCCAGTACCGGGACCAGGGTCAGCGTCAGTATCAATGCGCCGAGCAGGGCAAAGGACATGGTGTCTGCCATGGGGTGAAAGAGTTTTCCTGATGGGCCGCTCAGCGCGTAGATGGGAAGGTAGCCGGCGATGATGACGGCAACTGAATAAAAGATGGGCCGGTCAACGTCCTTGGCGGCAGCAATAATCACTTCGTGCAGATTGTAGGACTGGCCCTGCCGCGCGGCCAGTTCACGGTAGATGTTCTCCACCATGACCACAGTGCCGTCAATGATGATTCCGAAATCGATGGCCCCGATGGACAAGAGGTTGGCGGAGACGTCGTGCGCATGCAGAACAATGAAAGCAAATAAAAGACTGAGGGGAATGGTGAGAGAAACAATGATGGCGGCGCGAAGGCTAAACAGGAAAAACAGAAGCACGATCACCACCAGCACCATCCCGCGCAGCAGATTCTTCTCAACGGTGTCGGTTGTGAGACGGACCAACTCACTGCGGTCATAGAAGGGAACGATCTTGACATCACGCGGAAGAACGGAATTATTCAGTTGTTCCGTCTTCTCTTCGACCGCTTTTAGAACATTCTGTGCCTGCTCGCCGCGGCGCATCAGGATCACTCCCTCCACCGCATCGTCCTGGTTGGAGCGGTGGGTTTGAAACCCGAACTCTCCCAGGCGCGGGGCGTGGCCAATGGTCACGTCTCCGACATCGCGGATACGAATAGGAGTTCCCTTGTTGCTGGCAACGACGATGTTGCCAATGTCACCGGTGCTCTGCACCAGTCCGAGTCCGCGCACATAGTAGAACTGTCCGCCTTGCGAATAGAAACCTCCTCCCGCATTGGCGTTGTTAGCAGACAATGCCTGGATCACCTGGGGAACGGTGAGGTGATATCCATAAAGACGGGCGGGATCAAGGAGCACCTGGTATTGCATGACCGCACCGCCAAAACCAGAGTCATCGGCCACACCTGGAACGGCCTTGTAGGCGCGCTCCAGCACCCAGTCCTCAATGGTCTTGAGTTCCTGGGGACTGCGGTCGGGACTCTCAAGCACATAGCGATAGATCAGGCCGCTGGGGCTGAACAGCGGCGCCAGGCTCGGAGTTACACCCGGAGGCAGCTGGGCATCACCCAGGCGCTGAAAGATAAGTTGCCGGGCGAAGTAATGGTCGGTACCGTCTTCAAACGTAAGCCGGATATCGGACAGCCCATATAGCGAGATGGAACGCATCACAACCATGTTGGGCGAGCCGGAGGCTGCGATTTCCAGCGGCAGAGTAATCAGGCGTTCAACTTCTTCAGCGGCGTGTCCGGGCCACTGAGTAATGATCTCGACCATCGGCGGAGAGAGATCCGGATAGGCGTCGACAGGCATGCGCTGGAAAGAGATGGTGCCGGCAATGACCAGCAACAAGGTCAGCATCAGCACCAGAAAGCGCTGCCGCAAGGCCATTTGTAGTATCTTATGGATCATCCCTTTTTCTCTTCCCACGATTGCCGATTGACATCCTGAACCAGCCAGCTATCGGGAGATCGCGCGTGATCGCCGTGATTTCTTCGCGCTTTCCTCAGTTCGCTTTGCTCACCTCGGGAGATGCTCCCACCCCATCACGTGCAAAACCAAAACCACGCGTGCTGGGGACCCCCGTGTTGCACTGCAACGTCTTCTATGTCTGAATTCTTCACTGCAATGAATTCGCAAACTGCAGGAACAGACTGCCATTGCCTACCACACGGTCGCCTGACTGAAGGCCGCTTACAATCTGGGTCTTGCCATCGTTGCTGTCGCCGAGCTTGACTGGCCGCCGGGCAAATTGGTTTTCCGCAACTTGAACATAGACAAAAGGCTGATTTTCCGCGTCGTGCAGGACGGCGGCATCCGGAACCAACAAGGCATCTTTGATCTGGCCGGCAGCCACGGTCGCGGTCACATACATATCTTTCTTGAGCTTGCCGTTGGAATTCCTGGTATCAATTCGCGCCTGCAAAGTACGTGAAGCTGGATCGAGCGCCGCGCCAAGAAACGAGATCTTGCCGCTGAAGACGTCAGAATAAGCTTCTGTCTTAATGGTGACTGGATCGTTTACGTGCACGTAGGCAAGCTGGTTTTCATAGACGTTGGCCAGGACCCACACGGTTGACATGTTTGAAATAGTGAAGCACTGGGTCTGTCCTGCCTGAATCAACTGGCCGGGAGCGCACAACCGTTCCA
The DNA here is from genome assembly GCA_036518395.1 of Candidatus Angelobacter sp. Classification (GTDB taxonomy): domain Bacteria; phylum Acidobacteriota; class Terriglobia; order Terriglobales; family Acidobacteriaceae; genus Angelobacter. The sequence goes on from DATDNH010000091.1 coordinate 6,533, forward strand.
CCGCGTCGCCACTCAAAGGCGCCAGCAACGGGACTTCGGGCGAGAGCGGACGCTCCACCAGGGTGTCGGGACGAGGGATGCCGAGGATTTTCAATGACTGCTCGGCTGCCTGAAAGTCGGCCTGGGCCTGGATTTCGGCTGATTCGGCCGCCTGCAAATCGCGCTCAGCGATGGCATGATGCGCAAACAAATCCTGGGCCCGCACATAGTTTTTGTGGGCCAGTGCGTGAGCGTCACGGGCCTTGAGGTAGTTTGCGCGAAGCTGCGAGTAGTCGGGGCTGCTCACATACAACATGGGCTGCCCTTTGCTGACGTGCTGGCCCGGTGAAACGACGATCCGGCTCACCGGTCCGCCAACCTGAGTGATTACCGGCGTGGTGAGGAACCCGTTATACGCCACTGTTCCCGGTAGCCGCAGCACTCGGGGAAAAACGCCGGGCTGAATGGTGAGGATCTGGATGTGGGACATTTGTTCTTTAGGAACGGTAAACAAGTCCGCCTTGGGCACGGCAGAATTGGCGTCGGCGTATGTTTTTGCTGTCGAATCCCCTCCTGAACAAGCTGTGAGCAGGAGGCTAAGCAGCAGCACCGCCGGGGGCAGCAATATGGTTCGATCATCGCGGTAATTTCTCATGGCAAACTCCTGGTCCCCACCGCCTGACGAAGCTGCTCCAGGCTGAGCATGTAGGCAGCCAGTGCCTGCCGATAAGCCAATTCCGTAGCGCGATAGCTGCGTTCCGCATCCAGAAAGTCGAGAAGAGTTGCCGCGCCTGCCCGGTAGGCATAGACGCTGATATCACGCGAATCCTGCGCCTGCTTGAGGTACCCGGAGGTGTAGAGCTGGACGACTTCCTGATTGGTAGTGGCTGCCTCGTACGCATTACTGACGTCTGTGAGCACTGTTTGTTCTGTGCCATTGGCGGTGAGTTCCGCCTGAGTCAGCGCTGCCCTTGTACGGGCAATCTCTCCCTGGTTGCGGTTGAAAATGGGAATTGGAATGTTAAAGAACAACGAAGTTGAACTGAGGCCCGAGACGTGGGAATAGTTTATGGTGGTGTTCAGGTCCTGCTTTCCATTGGCCCGAGCGAGGGAAATCTGGCTTTGCGCGGCTGTAATTCCCTGTTGCGCGGCGCGCAGGTCAGGACGGCTGTTGCTGGCGAGGGCCTGCAACTGATCGAGGCTGGCCTTCAACGGCTGGTAATTCAAGTCGCCGGCCACGTCATAGTCGCGCGGCACGGAGTTGTAACCGAGCAGTTGGCGCAGGCTGCCGAGGGCCTGCACTCTGGCGACCCGCGCCGAGCTCACGTCCGTCTGGAACTGCAGCAACTGCAATTTGATTTTGAGCAGGTCGCCCTGGCTGATATCGCCGGCACGGTACCGTTCCTCACTGATGGCGACCGTCTGCTGGAAGCTGGTGAGGGCTTCCTGGGCAAATAGTAGGTTGGAATTGGCGAGTAACGCGTTGATGAACTGCTGGGCAACATTAAACGTGAGCGTGCGTTCCGCATCCGCGACCTGAGACGTGGTGACCGCAGTTTGATCCCTCGCTGCCCTTAAGCGGTTTTGGCGCTTATGGCCCCGCTCAAACAAGTAACCTACGCCTACATCGAATTGCTGCAAATTATCCAGCGTGTTGGTGGAAAAACTGCCGGGCTCAAAAATGGGAATGAACTGCGAATCCCAGGACAGGACTGGATTAGGGCGCAGATTGGCTGTTACCTCCTGGGCCTTGTTTTGCTCGATCTGAGTACGAGTGGCCTTGATCGACGGGCTGTTCGCCAGGGCCAGGGCGATGGCCTGATCCAGCGTGATCCGGGTGGCAGCCGGAGCCGCTGCGGAGGTCTGCTGCTGACCGTTCGCACCCGCCTGAGATCCAGGTGAGGTGGTTTGCGGCCACCCGGCCGTGTTGCCGGCAGCCAAATCGTCGGCTTTGGGTTTCCCCTGCCCCAATACTGTTCCCGCAAGCAGGAAAAGCAGTGACAGGGATACACGTAAAATCATTATCCCTCCACGCAAAACGGGTATTCTTGGAAACTGCCCTGAGATTGGACCTTTAGGAAAACTTCAGACGGATGGTGGAGGGCGGATGAAAAGCTCGAGGCGACTGGCAATGCCTTTGACCTCAACCGCGTATGGAACAACCATAGCGGCGACGGCAAACGATACGGGAAGAGAATCGACATTCACCGTAGGAACGTTCGCGTGCGTCGAGATACAGATGAGGCAGGAAGTGCCCGAGTGCCGCGAGAGCGTCTGGTAGGAGTGGACGTGCACAGCCTCCACGGCTGCAAATACCAGGACCAGCACAAGACAACACACAGATAACCATTGCTGGAGGTTTCTGCCGGATTGGCCTTTAAAAGCCATAGTGAATCGGTAGTGCCGGAATGCTAGCACCGGCAGGAGGCAGCCCGCAACTTACGATGGTTATCTCCGTGGTTCCAAAGCACTTCTGTGTGTTCTACAGTCCCATGCGCCCATAGTGATTCTAGCAGAGCACCCGAGAGCATTTTCAGCATTGGTTTATTGTTTTCCAATCACAGCTAGAGGCTACACGGGTCTTCTTCACGGTTTCCTCAGTTCGCTTTGCTCATCTCGGGAGACGCTCCCACCCCACCATGCGCAAAACCAAAACCGCGCGTGATGGGGACCCCGGTTGCAGTGCAACGTCTCTACCTCTGAATTCTTCACCGTTCGGATCGCCCCTGGAGCCACAAGCAGCTGTGGAACTGCTCCAGGCGCTGATACTTTGCTCTTTTGCGCTTTCCCGCGCACATGGGCAACACTTTGTGATATAAAGTGCATCATTGCGTGAAGCAGAGCTGCTATGCTAGCTTGTATGATCTGAGAGGATAGTTTTTTGCGCACCATTGTTCCTTCAGGGTTGGACCATAAGGAAGCTGACCTCTTCCGCCAATTGGATCCCGACCAGCTTCCAAAACATATCGCCATCATCATGGACGGCAACGGCCGCTGGGCCCGACGCCGCCATCTGCCGCGCATTGCCGGACACAAAAGAGGAGTCGAAGCGGTCCGTTACGTGGTGGAAACCGCGGCCCGCATCAAGCTGCCGGCGCTGACGCTGTATGCCTTTTCGGCGGAAAATTTTCTGCGTCGTCCGCCCGGTGAGATCAACTTCCTGATGAAGCTTCTTCACAGCTACCTTAAAAACGAGCTTCCCCTGATGCAGCGCAACAATATCCGGCTGTCGTTCATCGGCCGGTATTCACTATTGCCGGAGAGCGTGCAGGAACGCATGGCCTGGGCCCGTGAAGAGACGTCGCGCAATACCGGCATGGTCCTGACCCTGGCGCTGAATTATGGCTCGCGTTCGGAGATTGTGGATGCATTCCGCTCCATGGTCCATGCCGCCAGGAATAACGGCGGAATCGACCACCTCCTTCACATCGATGAAAATGACGTCAACCGCCACCTCTATACACACAATCTGCCCGAGCTGGACCTGGTAATCCGCACCAGCGGCGAACTCCGTCTGAGCAACTTCCTGTTGTGGCAGGCGGCTTATGCCGAACTCTATGTGACGAAGACTTTCTGGCCGGACTTTCGCGGCATCCACCTGCTGGAGGCGATTGCCGAATACCAGCAACGTGATCGCCGGTACGGCGGGCTCAGTGATTCAAACGGAAACGGCGACCATAATCGTTGAAAACCCCGCCATTAGTACTTAATATTGCTTGGACAACTCTCTTCAGGCTGCACGATTTAGTTTTTGGATGGCTCCCGCAAAGCTGCAGCGGAGCAGATCCTTCCACATGATCGTGCTTTGCCCGATCATGTCTCAGGATGACGCAGGATTAGGATGAAGCGCGTTCTTACCGCAGTGGTACTGGTGCCGCTGGTGCTGTTGGTGGTGTTTCGCGCGCCGCTTTGGCTGTTTTCTGTGGTGATCGCGGTCGTCGTTCTGGTTGCGCTGCACGAATACCTGAACCTCAGCAAGGCCTATGGTCTTGTGCCTATCCAACCGATGGTCTATGCCATCTCGACTCTGATTATCTTCTCTGGCTTCATATTCAGCCAGTCTTTTGAACCAGCTGGTAATTCTCTGGGTTGGATCGCAATGGTGCTCTCGAGCCTGATTGTGATCCTGCCAATTCTCTTTGGCATACCGCTGATATTCCGCCGCGATCTTCGGTCCGGGCTTTCCAGCGTAGCAGTCTCGGTCTTCGGCGTTTTCTATATCGGCGTATCCTTATCCTTGCTCATCCCCTTGCGGGCCCACCCTTTTCAAGACATTCTTGTGCTCTTTGTTTTGCTTTCTGTCTGGGCTGGAGACACGGCCGCGTTTTATGTGGGACGCCGCATCGGCCGGCACAAATTGGCTCCGCTCGTCAGTCCGGGAAAAACCTGGGAAGGCGCAATAGCTTCCATCATTGCGAGCGTCGCAGTATCAATTCTGGTTTTGCACTTCCGTCTGCCGCTGGGAAAACTGTTCACTTCCTTTTGGACCATTCCACCTGTTCCAGTACCGGTTTCAACGGCGCACATGATCGGGATAGGTGTTGCCACTAACATAGCGGCGCAATTCGGAGACCTGTTTGAGTCTGCGATTAAACGAGGTGCTCAAGTCAAGGACTCGGGATCATTGCTGCCGGGGCATGGCGGTGTTCTCGACCGCATAGACGCGCTGCTCTTTGCGATTCCAGCCGTGTGGTACTATGCGATGCTGACTCACTTCTTAGAGCCTCCCGTCTTTTGATTGCAGCATGAAGCGTATCGCCATCCTCGGCTCCACTGGTTCCATCGGCCGCAGCACTCTCAGCGTCATTGAATCGAATCCTGATCGGTTTCAGCTCGTCACCATCGCTGCCGGGGGAAACGTCACGACGGCACTCGAGCAAGCGCGTGACTGGAACCCCAAAGTCCTTTCGCTGGCTTCCGAAAAGGACGCTGCTGCCGTTGGCAAGCAGCTTCGGGCGGAGGGCCTTCGCAATATCGAGGTAGTACACGGGCAGGCTGGTTCTGTGCAGGTGGCAACGCATCCTGAAGTTGATTTCGTAGTGAGCGCCATCGTTGGCGTGGCCGGGCTCAAGGCTACGTACGAAGCCGTGCGCGCGGGCAAGGAAGTCGGATTAGCTAACAAAGAATGCCTCGTCGCCGCCGGCGAACTGATCACGCGCGAAGCACGCAAACATGGCAAGCCTCTGCTGCCGATTGATAGCGAGCACAATGCAGTGCATCAGTGCATGCGCGGCGGACGGATGGAAGAGGTGGAGCGCATCTGGCTCACGGCCAGCGGCGGCCCATTCCTGCACACGCCGAAATCGCAGTTCGAAAATATTACGGTGGAGCAGGCGCTGAATCATCCCACATGGAAGATGGGACGGCGGATCACCATTGATTCAGCTACTCTCATGAACAAAGGCTTTGAGGTGATCGAGGCCTGCCGGCTTTTCAATCTGCCGCCGGAGCGGGTGAGCGTGATTGTGCATCCGCAGTCAACGATTCATTCCATGGTGGAGTTCAATGATGGCAGCCTTCTGGCGCAGCTCTCAGTCACGGACATGCGCCTGCCCATCCTATATGCCCTGACTTATCCTGAACGCATTTCCTCGGACCTGCGTTTCAATGTGCTGGATTTGAAGCGGCTGGATTTCTCTCCGCCGGACATGAACAAGTTTCCCTGCCTGCGGCTGGCCTACCAGGCGGCACGCGACGGCGGCTCCAAACCCATTGCATTGAATGCAGCCGATGAGATCGCTGTGGCTGCTTTTCTTAAGGGCGAGATCGGATTTGCTGATATTCCCCGGGTGGTGGCGCAAACAATTGATGAAACTGTAAGGCGCGTTCCTGAATCTATAGAAGAAGTGCTCGCCATGGACGCCCAGGCGCGGGAGTTGGCCCGGCAGAAGCTGTCGCATCAATTAACTCGCTAGTCATCCAGGCTCGCAACATTTAAAATAACTGAACTCACTTATGATTTATCTAGCAGCCGTCGGCCTGGTATTGGGAGTCCTGGTCTTTGTGCATGAGTTTGGCCATTACGCGGTGGCCAAACTGTGCGGTGTCCGGGTTGAAGTTTTCAGCTTGGGTTTTGGAAAGCGTCTTTGGGGCTTTCGCCGGGGCGATACGGATTACCGCATCAGCCTCCTTCCGTTGGGCGGCTACGTCAAAATGTCCGGCGAGAACCCGATGGAAGTCCATACCGGCGACCCCGGTGAGTTCACCAGCCATCCGCGCTGGCAGCGCTTTCTGATCGC
>DATDNH010000092.1:0-7747 GCA_036518395.1 Candidatus Angelobacter sp.
GCGGATATAGCGGTTATACTCCTCGAGCTTTCCCGCCTTCGCCTTCCAGTAATACACCTCTGCAATTGTGCCGTTGTTGTCCGCTGATTTTCCCGCGCTGAGAATGATCAAAGCAAACACAAGTACAAAGACAGCAAAAAATGTTCTCATAGGGGTACTCGGGGCACAGCATAGCGCACCGGTGAACCCCAGGCAACGGGCAACAGTTTAGGGGAAGTGGGGAATAGGGAATAGCATGAATTTCGGAGGCTTTCATGGTTTTCCGGTGCCCAAAAGCCAAAAGCCAAGAGCTAAGAGCCAAAAGCCAAAAGCCAAGAGCTGGATTTGGCTTTCCTGTGACCTGTCGCTTGCCGAAGGTCCCGGCACGCCGTGGATGACCTCGAACCTGTTCGGCTGTGGTATCGTATGTGAGTCTCTCGACAGGATTGCTAGGGCGCTTTCCCCCCAAGCGCCTGACCGAGGACTAAATCTGTCTTCAGGGTGAGTCTTGTCGCCGCTGTTTGCCCTACCGCGATTTCAATCCAGGCTGGTCAGAGGCGCCAACCAGGAGTACGAGGCACGTGTCGAAACCGTTCTGGCCGTCGGACGAGTTTTTCTTTCCTTCATTGCGCTTCTGTCGAACCGGTTAGGCGCCAAGGAAGCGACTGCATCTACCGTTGCCTTTCGTGTATTGCTGGTATATGCGGTCTACAGCCTCGTCGTACTGATTGTTGCAAAGGTAACGGAAGAGGTCAGCGATGTACGCATCGCGTTCCTGATCCATGCTATGGATCTGGTGTGGCCGGCGATTGTGGCTTTCCTGATCTCCGGACCCGATAGCCCCTTCTTTGTTCTGCTCATGTTCGCCGTGGTGGCCGCGGGATACCGCTGGGGCGCGGGAGCAACCGTGCTCACCGCCAGCATCACCCTGCTCTTGTTCTCCCTGAAGGGCGCCAACGCGGACCTTTCCAGTGAGATTCAGTCAGACGTAGTGGCCACGGCGTACCTGTTGGCCATGGGGTTCCTGATCGCCAACCTGGTACACAATCAGAGGCGGGCACAAGCTCAGATTTCCGCCGTTGCCCGCGCGCTTGGTGGCGTGCGCCTGCAACGCGGGTTGCGCGCCAGTGTGCAGTCTGCACTGGCTGAATTGCTCGAAATTTTCGAAGCCCAGAAAATTCTGATTGCCGTGGAAGAAACCCGGTCGCGCGACCTTCATCTGTGGGAGAGCAGCCAGGGAACAGGCTCGAATGGATCATTCAATACTTTTTCCAAAGGTGATCCAGCGACCCGCGACAAATACTTGTTCCCGCTGCCTGCCCATACTTACCATGTTGTCCGTCGTCACCCTAACTTCCCCGGAACGCAGCGTATTGTCAGCCTGGACGCCGACGGCAACGTTGCCAAGTGCGCCCCCAGTGATTTTCCTGACTGGTTTCCCTGGAACGGATTTACAACCGTTACGGCGACCTCATTCGACATGCCGGGGGAGTGGCGCGGGCGCCTGTTCCTCTTCAATGCACGGACCGGCAGAACAGCCAAGATGGAACTGCGATTCTTGCAGACCTTCGTCCGCCAGCTCATGCCGGCGCTTTACGGCGCTTATGCCCTGGGCCGCATCCGCACGCGAGCAGGGGCCATCGAACGCTTGCGGCTGGCGCGTGAACTGCACGATGGCGCCATCCAATCCCTGATCGGCGCAGAGATGCATGTGGACGCCCTGCGCCACCGGCTGGCAGAAGATAACAACGGCGCGGCAGAGGACCTGGTTCGGATCCAGCAATTACTGCGGAATGAAGTGGTCAACCTGCGCGCGCTCATGCAGCAATTGAAACCGCTGGACCTTGACTCGAAGGAGTTTACCGTCTACATCGCGGACCTGGTGGACCGCTTCAGGAAAGAGACCGGCAGAACGATCGAATACTCCTCAAAGGTCGAGGAGATCGATCTGCCGCCGATGGTCCTCTCCGAACTGGCCAAGATCGTGCAGGAAGCGCTGGCCAACGTGAGGAAACACAGCCAGGCACAGCAGGTCAATATCGAGCTTAGCTCGGAGAATGGTAACTACAAAATCCAGATAGACGACGACGGGCAGGGATTGGGCTGGACCGGACGTTTTACATTGCGAGAATTGCAGGCCATGCGACGCGGTCCCGCAATCATCAAGGAAAGGGTACAGGGCATCGCGGGAGAGCTGATCATTGATACTGCCCCTGGAGGCGGCACCCGTCTCCAGATTATTGTTCCCAGGAGAAGTTCGCCGAGTGATGAAGCGTTCCTCGAACCACATCCGTATTCTGATCGCCGATGACCACGCGATTTTCCGCGACGGGCTGAAGAAGCTGCTGGCCTGCTGCGAGGACTTCGACGTCGTAGGCGAGGCAGCGGACGGCGGCCGCGCCATCAAGCTTGCGCGCGAACTCAAACCCGACATCTTGCTGCTCGACCTGGCCATGCGCCCCTCGGGGTTCGATGCGCTGAAGACCCTCTCCCAGGAGTCGATCCCTGTAGCCACGATTGTGCTTACCGCAGCCATCGAGAAGCAGCAGGTGGTTGAAGTGTTGCTTCTGGGCGCCCGCGGCGTGGTGCTCAAGGAATCCGCCACTGCCCTCCTGCTGAAGTGCATACGCGCCGTTGCCGGAGGCCAGTACTGGGTGGGAAGCGAGACGGTGGCTGACTTGGTCAAGCTGATTCGCGACCTGCAGTCACCGGTGAAGAAGCGTCAGTCGCTCAGGTTCGGGCTCACACCACGGGAGCTGCAGGTGATTTCTTCCATCGTGGCTGGATGCACGAACAAGGACATTGCCGCCACCTACAAGGTGAGCGAGGATACGGTCAAACACCATCTCACCAACATCTTCGACAAATTGGGTGTTTCCACGCGGCTTGAACTGGCTGCGTTCGCCACCCACCATAGAATTCTGGAAGAAGAACCTTAGTTTCTCTTTACTTAGTAAAGAACACCTCTAGTTTCTCGTTAGTTAGTCTACTTACTTAGTCTAAGTGTCACCTTTGTCCTACCACCCCCCACCTTTGTCCGATTGTCAGTTTTGAGCAACTCACCTAATCTCTTGTCAGTGATTGCTCGGGTTGAACCAGATTCGTGCAATAAGAAATAAGATTCGCCACTTCAGAAAAATGAGCAGGTTGGTGGTAGTAATCGGCTCATCTAAACCTGAGAGGTCAGGCCGCCACCGGGGGGAGGGGAGGCCTGACCTTCAGTGTTTTGAAGACAAAGCTATTGGCTGTTAGCTATTAGCTCTTGGCTGAAGACCAACCCAAAATCAAAACCCACACCAAAGCCTTTCACCACAGAGGACACAGAGGAAGAAGCATTCCACGCACTCTGGTAGAGACGTAGCATTGCTACGTCTCAAAGCACCATCCGTGACAGCCATTTGCGGTCAGAATGACAGCAGTGTGTTAGGCAACGGGCTTCTCCGTGTGACTCCGTGCCTCCGCGTCTCCGTGGTGTTCTTTTCGTTGTGGCTTTGCTACTCCGTGTCCTCTGTGGTTGGCTTTAGGTTTTGGATATGATCTTCGAGTTGCGCGAATACTTTTCAGGGTCTTACCATACGGGCCATGGATGCTGACCTAACAGCGCTGAAACAGAAATGGCTCTCCACGGGATCGTTCGAAGACGAGCAAGCCTACCTGCAGGCGTGGGTTGGGCGGGGGCCTCAGGAGGTTCCATGCGTAATGGTTGACCCTGTGGGCACAGCGCCTCCCTGGTTGGCCGTGGTGGTGCGACGCGAAACCGGAGTCGTTTACCAGCATCAGTGCGGTGGGACCAATTGTCTCCAGCGCTTCGTAGAGGGTTTCCTGATCCCGTTGGACTTATGGAACCACGAAGCATGGAGCTATGTTGACCCTAATGGGTTCACTCACGTTTTTCACGGATGCTTTGACGTCAGGGAAAGACACTATGGTGACGAGGAATTAGAAAGGCGTCGCGATAGCATGTCTTGCCTTGGTCCCCGGCCTGGGCAACATATTCCGGCACCGGCTATTGACAGGCTGCGCAGGCTGGTTCAGGAATTCACCATGTGGCGGTCCGACGGGCACGTCGAGGACGCAGTCAGGGATGTGCTTCGTCTCGATGAAAGCCGGATTGATGAAATTGTCGAAGGATGGATTCCCGTCGAAACACCGGATGGCCCAGGAGTTCTGCTCGCCCCGAATTGTGACTGAACCACGGCGTAGCGGACCCACAACCGAAAATTAGCCGCAGATTTTTGAAGATGAGCGCAGATTAGCACATGTCGAAAATGGGTTTATCGGTTCATCCGGTCATAACCATCCCTTGAATCGTGAGCTGTGGAATGTGTGTGTGAGGCACTTATGATCATTCGCGTAGCTACTTGCAGTCAAAGTGACAGCATAGCAGATGAAACAGATAACTGCAGCGGGAAGAAGATAGCGTCAAGAGTACGTCATTGTGGCGCAAGTTAGGAGCAGTTGCCCGAATGAGAATTGAAGCATCGCGTAGCTGAGGTTTTTCGTACCGGAGGCTTTATTGACTTGCCCTGAACCCGCATCCTAAGATTCGGTCGAATGATCGGTCAGACCATCTCGCACTATCGCATCACCGAGAAGCTGGGTGGCGGCGGCATGGGAGTGGTGTACAAGGCGGAAGACCTGCAGTTGGGGCGGTTTGTTGCCTTGAAGTTCCTGCCGGAGGGGCTGGCGCGGGACGCGCAGGCGCTTGCCCGGTTTCAACGCGAGGCACACGCGGCTTCCGCGCTGAACCATCCCAACATCTGCACCATCTATGAAATCGGGCAGCAAGAGGGCCGGCCGTTCATTGCTATGGAGTTTCTGGATGGGCAGACGTTGAAACATGAGATTGCCGGAGGTCCGCTGGAAATCGAGAAGATTCTCTCGCTGGCAATCGAAATTGCTGAAGCGCTGGATGTCGCGCACGCTGAAGGAATCGTCCACCGGGACATCAAGCCCGCAAACATTTTCGTGACCAGGCGCGGGCATGCAAAGATTCTTGATTTCGGACTGGCCAAGATAGCTGCGAACGCCCGCGTTGGGGAAGCTGCGGGCACGGCCGCCACCATAGACAGCTCGCACCTTACCAGCCCCGGGGCCACGGTTGGCACCGTCGCTTACATGTCCCCGGAACAGGTGCGCGCCAGGGAACTGGATGCGCGGACGGATTTGTTCTCCTTCGGAGCCGTTCTCTACGAGATGGCGACGGCCACCATGCCGTTTCGCGGCGAGTCTTCAGGCGTCATCTTTGATGCGATTCTGCACAAGGCGCCAACAGCTCCCGTGAGGCTGAATCCTGAAGTGCCGCTCGAATTGGAGCGGATCATCAATAAAGCGTTGGAGAAGGACCGGGAATTACGTTATCAGCATGCTTCGGAGATGCGAGCAGATCTGAAACGGCTGCGACGGGAGACGGAATCGGCCAAAACAGTAGCAGAGGAATCCCCGGAACCATCGCACACATCCGTTCCCGCGCGGGGTTCCGGGCAAGGCTCGGTTGGTCCGGCGCCGGCGAGGCCGCATCAACGATGGATCCTGGCCGTGAGCATATTCGTACTGCTGGTCGTTGCTGGATTGCTGATCTGGCGATTCCACCAGCCCTCGGCGCAGCCGGAGTCGAAGCGCGCACCGGCAGCTCCAGTCACGATCGCGGTATTGCCTTTTCAGAATCTTGGCGGAGACAAAGAGAACGATTTCCTCCGCATGGCGCTGCCTGACGAAGTTGCCACCACATTGAGCTCAGTGCGCACCTTATCGATCCGTCCGTTTGCGACCACAACCAAATACGCCGCAGTCGAGGTGAACGTGGAGCAGGCAGGAAAGGAGATGCACGTTGGCCGCATCGTGATGGGGCATTATCAGAAGGTCCGGGATCAACTGCAACTGACGATGCAGGCCATCGACGTTGGCGACGACCGCGTGCTCTGGCAGGAGACGATGAGTGTTCCGACTGAAGACCTGGTGGCGATGCGTGAGCAGGTGACCGCAAGAGTGCGGCAGGGCTTGATTCCGGCGCTGGGCGCGGCGAAGGCAGCGGTAGAAGTGGGAACGCATCCCACGAACGAAGAGGCTTACGACCTGTACTTGCGCAGCGTCGCCCTGGCGCACGATGGCGATCAGAATCGTGAGGCAATCCGCATGCTGGAGCGGTCCGTGGGACTGGATTCGACGTTCGCGCCGGCGTGGTCGGCGTTGGGCAAGCGCTATTACTACGAAGAAGAGTACGGGCCAGGAGCGACGGGAACCATGTCGCGCATGCTGCCGGCGTTGCGGCGTGCGCTTTCCCTGGATCCCAATCTGGAAGATGCGGCAGCGCAGATTGTCAGCCTGGATACGGATGCGGGCAAGCTGGCCCAAGCCTACCAGGAAGCCAAGGCGATGGTGGAGCGGCGGCCGCAGAACGGTTACGCCCACTTTTCTTTGTCGTATGTTCTTCGCTACGCCAGTTTGCTTAAAGAGGCGGTTGAGGAGTGCAACGCTGCTGTGCGCCTGGATCCGGGTAATTACGAGTTCCGCTCCTGCACCTCCGTGTTTTACTTGACAGGAGACTTCGACAGGGCGATGTACTTCGTAAACCTGGATGCGGGATCGGAATGGTCGAACAATGCAGTGGCTTCCCTTCTGCTGCGTCAGGGGAAGAGGAAGGAGGCGCTCGATTGGCTGCACAAGCTTCCGGATAGCCGGTTTTTCCATATCCGTGCCCTGGAGGCTTGCTACTCAACGCCCCGGCCTCCGGGATCTGAACAGCTTCTGCAGCAGGTCGAGAAGGAGTTGTTGGCAGTCCGCGATCCCGAAGCGAAATACCGCCAGGCCAGCCTGTTGAGCTCCTGCCGGGGAAATGATTCCACCGCCCGGCTGGTAAAAGCCGCGATCGATGGCGGATTCTGCGCTTATGACGACCTGCAGCTTGATACGCTGATGGCAGGATTTCGCAAGTCACCCGAATATCCCGCAGTGCTCGCCCAAGCCAAACAATGCCGCGACCGATTTCTGGCGGAGCGCGACCAACCGCAGCACTAGCGAATGTTTGAATCGTGAGCTGTGGAATGTGTGCGGGAGGCTTTTATGATCATTCGCGTGTTTCGCGCCCGGGTACATCCTGGAATGCAAGAGCAGTTCAAGGAAAAAGTACAGCAGCTTTCCATTCCGCTGGTACAGAGGCAAAAGGGGCTGATCGCTTACTACTCCGGCGAACCAACGGAAGCCGCGCCTGATGAGTTCGTCATGGTGACCATCTGGCGGAGCCTGGATGATCTGAAGGCATTTGCCGGCGACGATTGGAAGCGGTCGGTGATTCCCGAAGAGGAGTTGCCGCTGTTAAGCGAGACATTTGTCCATCATTACGAGGTCATCGGAAGCTCAGCTTACCAGAGCAGCAGTTAGCAAATGGCCATTAGCAATTACAACCCAGAAGAGCAAGTCAGTTGGCTTTTAGCTATTAGCTCTTGGCTCAAGACTAACCCGAAATCAAAACCCACACCAAGATCAAACCCCACATCAAAGGCCTTCACCACAGAGGACGCAGAGGGAAGCATCCACGCACTCTGGTCGTTCCAAAACCAATCTTTTTGCGTTCCTTCGTGTCCTTTGCGGTTAAGCTGGTTCAATGGAAAACGCGCAACGTCGTTTGATGTGGCATGGAATGTTTCTTTTCCTTCTGGGTCTGCTCAGCGGCTTCGCCGAGACGAGCTTCTCCAACGCGCGAATGGGGCTTGCCGCGCATTTGGAAGGCGTGATGAATGGGACCTTCCTGCTTGCCCTCGGCAGCGCA
>DATDNH010000093.1:0-24973 GCA_036518395.1 Candidatus Angelobacter sp.
GCCTGCCCGCGATACGCTCTGTCCATGTATTCGCTCGACCGGAATCTTAGTCTGGTAGAAGCCCTGGCATTAGGTGGAGTAGTTCAGGGAGATGATGATGCTGTTGACTTCACCATCAACGCCGACTGGTCGCAAGTGGTGTATTACAAGGAGAAGCCGTCCGAGGACAACAGCCCGCAGGCGAAGCCAACATGGTCGGCGACAACGTATTGTTTTAAGAGCGCTAAATATGAAGAATGCGGTGAGCGGCAAAACGTGCAGCCGCCCGATCCGCCTCTGCTCAAAGAACTACGGTTTGGAGACGATTCCAACTGATTGAAGACGCAGCCGAGGCGGCTGCGCTCCACACTTCTTTCTCTATCCTCAGTTCGTTCGAACTGGCCCACTACCCAAATGGCTGATGTGCGCTCCTCTTTCATTCCTGCATAGTTGATTCGAGATTTAGAAATGAGGAGCTTTATGGCAGAAAACATTTGGGCACTACTTTCCAATCAACTTGCGGAGGCGGCGGCCACAGTTGGCAAGTCTGTTGTTGCAGTGCATGGACGGCGTCATCCGTCCAGTGGAATACTCTGGTCCGGCGACGCGGTAGTGACCGCGAGCCATGCATTACGGCGCGACGACGATATTTCCGTTGTCACCGGTCCGGGAACCAACACGCAGGCTCGCCTTGCAGGCCGCGATCCCAGCACTGATCTGGCAGTTTTGCGGCTCGAGCAGCCGGTGCAAGGAACCGCGGCGCGCTGGGAAGACACATCGAAATTGCGTGTAGGCGAGTTGGTTTTGGCGCTGGGGCGCACCTGGCGAGGAAATATCGTGGCCAGTTCAGGCGTCGTTTCTGGCCTGATGGGCCCCTGGCGGACGTGGCGCGGCGGCGAATTGGATCACTTCATTCGACCTGATCTCACTCTTTATCCCGGCTTTTCTGGAGGGCCGCTGGTAAATGCAGAAGGAGAAATCCTGGGTTTGAATACGGCCGGGCTGCACCGTTCCGGTATTGCCGTGCCCGCGGCAACAGTGGCGCGGGTTGCGGCAGAGCTTCTGGAGAAGGGACGCATTGAACGGCCCTGGCTGGGAGTGGCAATGCAGTCTGTAGGCGTGCCGGAATCGTTGCGCACCAGGCTGAATCTAATCGCCAGCGAAGGACTGCTGATTGTCCATGTCGAACCCGGCAGTCCGGCGGAAAAGGCCGGTATGCTTCTGGGTGACCTGCTGCTCGAGATTGATGGCAAGCCTGTGGCGGAAACTGATGCAGTGCTGGAGGCATTGCGCTCGCACAAGCCCGGCAGCTCTGCTGAACTCAAGCTCGCGCGTGGAGGCTCGCTGGTGAAAACCACCGTTACTCTCGCAGCCAGGCCGTAAAACGATTTTGCATGAACACGAGAGGCGACAATTCGCTTGAAGTCGTGGTGATTGCCGCCTCATCTCCCCGCCGTTCTATATTGGCCGGGTTGATGGCACGCAGCTTGGACGTGAGCGTGACCACGAGCGCGGCAATTTCTTCGCAGAACACTCCTGAGTCCGCGGCAGACGTAATTGTGGTAGATGTGGACAATGCCGCAGTTGCAAACGCTGTCATCAAACTGGCCGAAGCACTGCCGGCCGGAAGCGGATTAATTGCTCTCATCGATAATCCCGTCACCGCCTGGGTCACAAAAGCGATCCACGCCGGAATCAATGCCATTCTTTCCCGCGAAGTAACTTCTGAAGAGCTGCAATTGGCCGTGCAGGCGGTAGAAGCAGGGTTGGTTTTGCTGCATCCCAGCTCAGCCCGGACTCTTCCCATCCAGAATCTCCCTATTGATCTTGATTCCCCATCGGCAGAGCCTTTAACCCCACGAGAACGCGAAGTGCTTCGTCTAGCGAGTGACGGACTGGGAAACAAGGAGATTGCCGTCCGGCTCAACATCTCCGAGCACACGGTGAAATTTCACGTAAGCTCGATCCTGGGCAAACTGGGGGCCGCCACCCGGGCGGAGGCCGTGAGCCAGGGGATTCGGAAAGGAATGTTAATTATCTAGGGTGTTTTGACAGACGCCAAGAACGGCCGGACAGCATAATATAGTACGCAATTTGACAATCTCCCGTATAATCCTTGCCGAAATAGTCAATCTATAGCTCGCTTGTCGAACGAAAGTCGGGCCGTACATGGCCCTTACTTAGAGGAGACGGTATGCCAAATGCCCCAGTTTCTGCAAAAAGTTCTCCAGGTGCAACAGGTGGCTCCGCTAATCAATGGGAACAAGTAGCTGCGATGGAGGAATTCAAGCAGCTCTTGAAGGCCAAGACCAGGTTTATTGTTCCCGCCACTATCTTCTTCATCGTTTACTACTTCCTGCTTCCCTGGTCTGTGGGTTATCACCCGCAGTTCATGGATAAACGTGTTTGGGGGCCGGTAAACATCGCCTATTTGTTCGCTTTGTCACAGTTCTTTGTGTCCTGGATCATTGCCTGGCTCTACGTTCGAGCCGCCCGCCATTTTGATGAGGCCGCCGCCCGCATTCTGGCCCGGCTGAAGGGAGGTAAGTAGTCCATGAACATTACCCTTGTTCTGTTTCTGATTTTTATTGCGATCACGCTGGGCATTACCTATTGGGCGGCCCGCCGCTCGCAGACAGCGGGCGCTTATTTTGCCGCCAACCGCCGCATCACGGCGTGGCAAAACGGATGGGCCGTGGCCGGCGACTACATGAGTGCGGCTTCCTTCCTGGGCATTGCCGGCTTGATTGCATTCAACGGCTATGACGGCTTCATGTATTCCGTGGGCTGGCTGGTTGCTTATCTAACCGTGTTACTGATTGTCGCCGAGCCGTTGCGCAATGCCGGCAAGTACACCATGGCAGACGTATTGGCTTACCGCCTCAGCCCGCGCCCGGTTCGCGCAGCGGCTGCGTTCAGCACATTGACGGTGAGCACCTTCTACATGATTGCGCAGATGGTGGGCGCAGGCGCGCTGGTGGCGTTGCTGCTGAAGGATTCGCATATTAGCTTCCACTGGGCGGTGGTCGGAGTCGGCGTTCTGATGATCGTTTACGTGGTCTTTGGCGGCATGCTCGCGACCACGTGGGTGCAGATCATCAAGGCCATCCTGCTCATGGGCGGAACCATTTTGCTGAGTATTTTGGTGATGGCCCACTTCGGGTGGAGCTTCGGAAACTTCTTCAATGCGGTTACGCACGTTTCCTATCACGATCCTAAAGGCGCAGTGGTGGTCAAGGACTTTCTCCAGCCCGGCGGCATGTACAAACCCCCCTATGGCGCGCTCGATCTGATCTCGCTCGGCATTGCGTTGATCTTTGGTACCGCCGGACTGCCGCACATCCTGGTGCGTTTTTACACCGTGCCTGACGCAAAGACCGCCCGGCACAGCGTAGTCTGGGCGATGATTTTGATCGGCTCCTTCTATATCATGACCACATTCCTGGGCTTTGGCGCTGCCGTTGTGGTAGGCCGCGACTTTATTACCAAGAATGGCGGCATCAATATGAGTGGGCCGCAATTGGCCAATTCTCTTGGGGGCGCTTTCTTCTTCGCTTTTATCTGCGCCATCGCGTTCGCAACGATTCTAGCGGTGGTTGCAGGTCTAACCATCAGCGCGTCCACCTCATTCGCGCATGACTTTTGGACCAACGTGGTTCACAAGGGGACAGAAAGAAGTCCCGGTGAAGAGGTGCGTGTGGCGCGAATAACCGCGTTTGTTGTCGGTGCTGTAGCCATTCTCATTGCTGAGTTCCTGGGACCGGCGGCCAACGTAGCTTTTCTTGTGGCGCTGACCTTTGCCGTTGCAGCGTCCGCCAATCTCCCCGTGATTGTGTTCTCGATCTTCTGGAAGCGCTTTAACACTGCCGGGGCGGTCTGGGGGCTGATAGTCGGCCTGGTCAGTTCGATTGTATTGATCATTATTGGGCCGAACTTGATGGGACCACAGGCGAATGCTTTTATCCATGCGCCCAAGGCCTGGTTCCCACTACAGAATCCGGGAATTGTCAGCGTGCCAATTGGCTTCCTGGGAGCATGGCTGGGAACGCTTCTGGGCAAACGTGAACCTGAAGCGGAAAGCAAGTTCACTGAACTTGAAGTCCGCGCAAACATCGGTCTCGGTGCTGAGCAGGCCACAGCAGCCGGAGGCGACTAAACCAATTCCACAAACGGCGTCCGGCGCGTCTCCTTCAGAGATTCCCCGGACGCCGTAGTTGCGTTTATTCCAAAGAATTATCCTTTGTTGCTGGCTCGCAACACCGGGCGCAGAGTCTTTATTCCCAGCTTCTCAAGTTCCGCCATCAGCCGCTGCCACAACTGCGCTGTGACGAACGCGTCTTCAAGAGCATGATGCACATCGCCCACTGATAATCCATATCTTGCAGCCAGCGACATCAGATCAACTCTTTCCACTTCATGTCCACGGTCTTCACGGGATGTTTGTCGTTGCCGGTCCAGCCACCACTGGATCCGTGCCGTATCGATTGCCGGAACGCGAAAATTTTTGCCGTCTCCAGCTTCCTTGCGCAACGCCGCCAGGTCAGTTGAAAGAAAATGTCCCACCAGCATTGTTCCGCGCGTGAATTCCACAAACTCAGCGATCGCGTTCCCTGGGGATTCACCTTCGCTGATGTCGATTGGTCTGAGTCCGTGAATCAAAACCGTTTTTTCCGGCACGGGAACCCCGGGATTGATGATGCGGTAGAACTGTTTCCCAAAAAGGATTTTGCGGCCAGCCATGCCCACGGCGCCAATCGATAAAATGCGGTTTGAACGGCTATCCAGAGAGGTCAGTTCCGTATCTACGACAGTGTAGGGCAGAGAATCCAGGCTACTCTCCGGTGAAAAACCGCCGACGCTTCTTTCTCCTTGCAGGAGATTCTTCAGCCAGGCAAACATGAATTCACGGTAATTGCGCCCAAACGGCAGATTTGAATCTGCTCTCAATAGCTGATTGGGCTCGAATGATGGTTTGAAAGGCCTCTTTGAGCAGGCTTTTTTGCAGGTTGCTGAGACTTTCCGGACTGATGTAGTTATTAATCGGTTGTCCTGTGGCTTTTTGCTCCAGTTGGCGCTCCAGCCGCAACAAGGTCAGGAATTCAAAAGCTTCTCGCAGATCTTTGAGCAGGAGGCCGTCTTCATAACCCATGGCTTCGAGCGCATTCAAGCGATCGATGGTATTGATCTGCTCAATGCCCGCATCGAGGGCAAACAAACGTGCAGCGCCGACAATAGGCCATGTGCCGAAAAGTTTAAGGTCCAATTCATTCTTGTGCATGCCGCTGTGTTCGACTACAAATCTGCCAAAAAAACCCAGCGGCGGCTTGTGCATGATGGAAACATAAGCCAGCAGAGACTTGAAAAATCCAGAAGTCTGGAGCAATTCCCTGTTGCGGCGGTCGAGCTCTTCAAACAGTGAGAAATCGCCGCTTACAGGCCGCATGTCAAAAAAGATCAGCGCATTCTGGACGCCGCGCTGCACGGGTTCTTTGATCCAGTGTTCGAATTCCGCGATCCATTCGGCCACGGATTTTCGCCACCGTGGATTGCTGGCCATAAAACCGCCTTCGCACAGAGGATAGCCGCACCGGGCCAGCGCATCCTGCACAAACGCGGTAAAGCGCGCGAAATATTCCTGCCCCGGTTGATCAATTCGGACATCGGCCAGAATGAGAGCGTTGTCCTGATCGGTTTTGAACGTCTGCTCGCGCCGGCCTTCACTGCCCAGCGTCACCCAGCAATATGGAACCGGAGGCGCGCCCAATTCCGCATGCGCCAGTTCCAGGATTTTCATAAGAATGCGGTCGTTAATTTCTGCTACTACGCGTGTGATGTGGCTGGCTTTAGCCCCTTCCCGCATGAGCAGAGGGATCAGGTCCGTGGTGCCGGCTTGCGCCGCTGTCAGACCCTCGAGCGTGCGCTGCTCTTCGATGTTGCGCGCGACATTGAGCGGCGACTTTCCCTGCAGCAACATGAGATCGTGATAGGTCACGACGTTTGCGGGGATTCCCTCATGAGTAACCAGCACATGATGAATGTCATGAGCGAGCATTTTGAGGAGTACCTGGAAAACCCTTTCTGTATCCTCCACGGAAACGACGGGGCTGGTCATGATCTCTTTTACCGGAACATCCAATGCCAAACCCCGTGCTATGACCTTTTCAGTAAAGTCATTTTCAGTGACGATCCCGGCAGCATGGCCGTTCGGGGCAGAGATAAAAATGCAGCTCGCTCCGGCTCTCTTCATCTGTGCAGCGGCATTTTGCACAGAGGTGGAAGGCGGGCAGGTTAATGCCGTTTTGCGGGTGACGTCGGCGACAGCAACGGAATAAAGCAGGCGCTCGCCTTCGCCAAGCAAATGTGTTCGAGCCCGCATCTCTGCCAGTGCATGGTCGATATAACGCGTTACGGACGTGCGCAGCAGATATGCTGAGAATTCCGGGTGCTCGGACATCAGTTTTCCCACCTGCTGCCCGGGGATGCTGTAGCAGAGGCAATCCTCAAGCGCCGCAACGTTTAGCCGGGCTACATCGCCGCCCAGGACAGACAACAAGCCAAAAATTTCGCCTTCGCTGCGAATATCCAGCACAATTTCCTCACCGGCTTCAGTCCGCAGCGTTAGTTTTACTCCGCCTTTCTGTATTACATACAGGGATTCCGAGGGCTTGCTTCCTTCAGAAAGAATGACTGTGTCCTTGGGAAAGTATTCCAGCGCTATTTCATTGGCGAGTTCCTGAAGCTCGACTTCAGACAAGAACTGGAATGGAGGCACTTTCCGGAGAAACTCGACGACACGGACTGTTACCACAGACGATGTCATAAAGGAGCACTTGCAGCTTAGTATTCAGCAAAATGAACGGCAAACACAAACGCAAACGACTCCAAACCTCTCTACCACCCTGGCCGTCTAAACTGCTAAAAGGGCCAGCCTGGGCCCGGGCCGCTCAGGCTCGGACTAGGCTTCCATTGCATGCCCGCAAGTGGGGACGTAGAATAGCAGCCGATTAACCAATCATAATTAGCCAACATAAGGAGAAATTTCACAATGGCGACCGTTCAAAACCCGACTCAGGAGCGTGGAGCGAGCGAAGCCCACATTGCGGTTCACTGGAAGGAAGAGGAGCTCTATCATCCGTCGAAGCAGTTCATAGAGCAGGCCAACTTAAAAGATCCGAAGGTGATGGAGCGGTTCAGCGAAAAGAACTTTCCCAAATGTTATGAAGAGTACGCCGAAATGCTCACCTGGGACCAGAAATGGCATACCGTCCTCGATACGAATGATCCGCCGTTCTGGAAATGGTTTGTAGGCGGAAAGCTGAACGTCTCTTACAACTGCGTCGACCGCCATCTGGCGAAATACAGGAACAAAGCTGCAATTATTTTTGTCCCCGAGCCGGAAAATGAAGAACCTGTCATTCTCACTTACCAGGAACTCTACAACCGCGTGAACGAGACTGCGGCAATGCTGCGGGATTTCGTCGGGCTCAAGACCGGCGACCGCGTCACTATCCACATGCCTATGATCGCCGAATTGCCGATCACGATGCTGGCCTGCGCGCGACTGGGCGTGATCCATTCTGTGGTTTTCGGCGGATTCAGCGGCGAGGCCTGCGGGCAGCGCGCGGCAGACTCCAAGAGTCACGTCCTGATCTATGCGGACAGCTATTACCGAAGTGGGAAGCTGATGGACCATAAATCCTCAGCCGACACTGCTATTGAAGTTGCGAAACGAGACGGCCAGGAAATCGATAAGGTGCTGGTCTGGCGGCGCCATCCGGGCAAGAATGGTTCCACCTCACCAATGGTGAAGGGGCGCGACTACTTCATTGACGAAGTCCTGAAAGATTTTCGTGGCAAGAAAGTCGATCCTGTTTCCATGGACGCGGAAGCTCCGCTATTCCTCATGTACACGAGCGGGTCAACGGGCAAACCGAAGGGCTGCCAACACCGCAGCGGTGGATACCTGGCCTATGTAACCGGCACCTCCAAGTACATCCAGGACATTCATCCGGAAGATACGTATTGGTGCATGGCGGATATTGGATGGATTACCGGCCACTCCTACATCGTCTATGGGCCGCTCGCCCTGGCCGCTACAAGCGTTATCTACGAGGGAGTTCCCAATTATCCCGATCCCGGACGTCCCTGGAGGATCGCGGAGCGCCTTGGCGTAAACATCTTCCATACATCTCCAACAGCGATTCGAATGTTGAGGAAGACGGGAGCGAATGAACCAGCAAAATACAACTACCACTTCAAGCACATGACCACGGTAGGCGAACCGATCGAGCCAGACGTGTGGAGATGGTATTACGACACGGTTGGAAAGCGGGAAGCGGTGATCGTGGACACATGGTGGCAAACGGAAAATGGCGGCTTCTTGTGCAGCACAAAACCGGCACTCGATGCGATGAAGCCGGGGAGCGCGGGGCCGGGAGTACCCGGAATCTACCCCGTCATCTACGATGAAAATGCCGAGGAATTGCCGGCTGGATCGGTGAAAGCTGGCAACATCTGCATTCGCAATCCCTGGCCGGGGATCATGCAGACCATCTGGGGGGACCGCGACCGCTTCGTCCAGCAGTACTTCAGAAAATACAACAAGAACCCCAAGAGCAAAGATTGGCGCGACTGGCCCTATTTCGCCGGCGATGGCGCGCTGCTGGCGAAAGACGGATACTTCCGCATCCTCGGGCGCGTGGATGATGTAATCAATGTTGCCGGCCACCGGCTGGGCACCAAGGAACTCGAATCCGCCTGCCTGACGGTCAACGAGGTTGCCGAAGCTGCCGTCGTTCCTGTTGTGGATGAAATCAAAGGACGCATGCCGGAGATTTACATCGCGGTCAAGCCTGGGGTGTCGGCTTCGCCGGAGGAAGTCATTCAAAAGGTGACGCACACAATCGAAACCATGATCGGAAAAATTGCGCGCCCCAAGAGCGTCCGCATCGTTCCCGACATGCCCAAGACGCGTTCAGGAAAAATCATGCGCCGCGTTCTCGCCGCCATTTCTAATACGCTGGATGTGGGTGACATCACCACGCTTGCCAATCCTGATGTTGTCGAGCAAATTCGCGTCCAGGTCCAGGGGAAAGAGAAGATAGCAAAGAAGGAAGGGCCGGAGGATATCAAGCAGTTCGGATCACAGGAGTAGTGGGTCATTTCTGACCCACTACCCTAGTGTCAGCGTCTAACGACTCGCTGGCGAGTCGTGTGCCTTTAGGCAGACGTGAGCGAAGCGAATCAGCGCGAGAAAGCAAAAGATGAAACTTCCTTGGATCGACTTGAGGTACCAAACGCAAGTGTCGTCTCCAGGATCTCTACGCGAGCGGAGATCCGAGAAAAGCTTGCGTTTCTATTTTGCCCGCCTTCTCTCTCGTACTTGATCGAATGCGATCATGCTGCTGACCCAGACGGCTGCGGCAAGATAGCCGCCCAGCACGTCAGTGGGAAAGTGCACGCCCAGATAAATCCGCGATAGCCCGATGGCTGCAATCAGGATTGCCGCAGCTACACCAATGCAAATTCTTATTGGCAGAGACTTGATTCGGTCCGCCAGCAATCCGGCAAGCACACCATAAAAACAAAACGAAAATAAAGCATGCCCGCTGGGAAAGCTGTAGGTGTGGGGCAGAGGGCCGAAGAATGGCGTGGGGCGCTGGCGGTGAAACGCGTACTTGAGTGAAAGATCAAGCACCAGCGCTCCTGCCTGCGTGATGGTAAGCCACAAAGCGGCGTGCCACCAGCGGAGGAATGCAAAAACCACAAGAGAAATGACAAAAGCGGCGGCCAGTACGTCTGCGCCCACAAAGGATGCGAACTCGGCGGCCTTCGTCAAAGATGGTGAAGCATACTGATGCACCCAGTCGCGCACAGCCATATCAAAACGGACCGTGTGTTGCTCCATTACCTCCTCTGCAATCCAGGCAAACAGAAAAACTCCACCAACCGCAAGCAGAAGGCTGAGCGGCACGGCAATGCCGAGCAGCATGAGCGGCTTTCTCGTCCGTTCTACTTCGGGTAGTTGGGAATTGGTTGCGTTCATGAAGTTACGAAGCCAGCTATGAGGGAATCGAGTTTGCCTAACAGTGCCGAATTATCCTGGCGCGGATAGCTCCTCAGCTTTTCTTCATAATGCGGCAGATTGAAAAGAAACGATTCAATGCGTTCTTTGTTCAGCTCATCCCAATATGTTCCGTAGCCAAACTTGTCGAGATAATAAGCATTGAAAACCTGCTCAAACTGATGTTGCACCGGGATTGCCAGATACGGCTTGCCCAGATAGAGCGCTTCACTCAATAACGAGAAGCCCGCATTGGCGATCACTGCCTTGCAGTTGCACAGATCGCGAAGGAAGTCATCGAGGCTGGGCTTCTTGAAGAGAATATTGCCTTCGCGCCCTTCACGGCCGAACCCATATGCGACAAACTGTGAGCGAACGTTTCTGAACAACAACGCCAGTTCCGGAGCCGGGGAGGTTACGTACACCAATACTTCCTCGCCGGGGACAGCATGGGCGTTCAGCACCTCCTGCCTCAGAATCGGAGGGAACAGAAATGTATTCGGACGCCGCACAGGAGCAGGGAAGAATGAAGTTACCAGGTAAGCGTCTGCTCGCGGCGTCATCAGCCGTGTTACCAGCTTTGTAGCGGCAGCCTCGCGCCGGTAGCGGCTGGGATATGAGACCACTGTATTGGTCAGGCAGTGCTGATTATCTATTGAAATCACCGGCAGCCGCCTGCGGCGTCCTGCGTGGCAGGACAAGGGCTCAAAATCGGTAATGACAAGCTCAATGCGCCAGTCTTCCATCTGGCGCATCAGCCGGTGAACGCTTCTTGCTGCCTTGGGGGCGGTGAACAGGTTTCGGGCGATGGTGCGGCGGTAGCGAACACGATTGTTCACATAGGCAAGTCGCAGCCCGAAGATTTCCGTGACTTCAAAGCTCTCGCTCAGATTGCGCAGGCCGCGGTCGAACGAAACCGCATGGACCGTATGTCCATTCTTTTGCAGATGAGAAATGACTTCTTTCGACCTGGTAGAGTGGCCGGCGCCCTCGCCATTGACCCCGTACAATATGTTGGCCATGAAGATCAGTAATTAGTACTTAGTATTCAGTATTTAGCAAGAACAAAAACAAAAGCAAAACCAACATCAAAGGCAAAGGCGGACGCGGATGAAAAATGCGCTGGTGGTTGGCAGTTCCGGACTCGTGGGGCGCTTTTGCCTGCAAGCTCTGCTTGGAGATCCTGCTTACAACAGCGTTGTTTCGATTGCCCGCCGCGAGTTGCAGGTTCATGATCCGAAGCTGGTCCAGAAGGTGATGCCATTCGAGAGCCTGGCTTCTTTGCAATTGCCGCCGATTGACGATGTCTTCTGCGCCCTGGGAACGACAATTCGTAAAGCCGGATCGCAAGCAGCCTTTCGGCGCGTCGATTACGAGTATCCGCTCACGGTCGCGGACCGCGCGCTTAGGTTTGGCGCAAAGCAGTTTATGCTGGTTTCCTCCGTCGGCGCGGACTCAAAGTCCAAGAATTTTTACCTGCGGACGAAAGGCGAACTCGAACAGGCTTTGCGCCGTTTGCCCTTCCGAACCGCTCATATTTTCAGGCCAAGTTTCCTGATGGGACCAAGAGAAGAATCACGTTTTGGCGAGTCGGTGGCCATACCGCTGGCCAAAATATTTCAGTTCCTGCTGGTCGGTGGGTTAAGGAGGTATCGAGCGATCGCGGCGCAAACTGTGGGCCGGGCCATGGTTGCAGCCGCCAAAGCAGACAGAGAAGGCGCGTTCATATGGGAATTCGACGAAATTACCCGACTGGCGCACTCGCTTTGATCACTGCTTATGGATTGCCGCCGTCTTGCCGCGCAAGACGTACTTCTGAATTTTTCCCGTCGCAGTTTTAGGAAGCTCCGGAACAAATGAAAAGGTGTGCGGAACTTTAAAGTGGGCCATTTTCTCCCTGGCAAAGTTCCTTAGCTCCTCTTCGGTTGCGTTCGCTCCCGCTTTCAGGACCAGGAATGCTCGTGGGGCTTCTCCCCACTTTTCGTGGGGGACGCCGACTACAGCAACTTCCTGCACTGCTGGATGGCGCAACAGGATCCCTTCTACTTCAACCGAAGAAATATTTTCCCCGCCACTGATAATCACATCCTTCAGCCTGTCGCGCACTTCGATGTAGCCGTCAGGGTGGACGACTGCTGCATCGCCGGTGTAAAACCATCCATCACGAATCACCCGGGCCGTTGCTTCCGGGTCTTTATAGTAGCCCTTCATGATCGCATTGCCGGATCCTGTGATCTCGCCGAGCGTTTCTCCATCGTGCGGGACTTCCCGTCCTTCAGCATCCACTACGCGCAACTCGCCTGAGGTCACCAGTTCCACTCCCTGTCGCGCTTTTAGCACGCACCGCTCGCGCAGAGAGAGCGCTGTATGCTCGGGACGCGGTTCACAGACCGAGATGAACGGCGACGTCTCCGTCAGACCATACACGTGGGTCAAAGTCCAGCCGAACTCACTTTCGATGCGTTCGATAGTTGCCGCCGCGGGAGGAGCGCCGGCGGTAATCACTCGAATCCCTTTGCGGACGTCCTTGCGCACCTCTTCCGGAGCGTTGGCCAGAAAAATCAGCACGGTTGGCGCCGCGCACATGCAGGTAATCTGCTCACGATTGATCTTTTCAAACGCCGTTCGCGCCTCGACTCTCTCCAGGCAAACGTGTGTTCCGCCAACGGCAGTGACTGTCCACACAAACGTCCATCCGTTGGCGTGAAACATCGGCAGGGTCCACAGATAGCGATCAGCGGACGTCATGTGAACGTGAATCAACGTTCCAACAACATTGATGTAGGCGTTGCGGTGGGTGATCATCACGCCCTTGGGTCTGGATGTGGTCCCGCTGGTGTAGTTGATCGTCGCCAGATCGGTCTCCTGGATGACAGGCCGCGCGAATTCCGCCGAAGAAGAATTCAGTGTGGACTCGTAATCCAGCCATCCTGGACGGGCCCCGTTCAGGGCAACAAAATGTTCAACCTGCGGCGTCTGCCGGCGAATGCTGTCAACCGCCGGCAAATAATCCGAATGCGCACAGACGACGCGGGCGCCGCTGTGCTGAATGAGATAGGCAAAATCGTCTGCTGTCAGTCGGTAGTTGATGGGAACCAGCGTGGCGCCGATCTGAAGCACCGAGTAGAAGGACTCAAGCTGCGCACGAACGTTGGGTGCGATATAAGCGACTCTGTCACCCTGGCGAACTCCAAGCTTTTGCAGGGCAGAGGACCAACGGTCACAGCGCTCAAAAAATTGACTGTAGCTTAAGCGCACATCGCCATCCACTACGGCTTCGCGGTCGGCATATAATCTCCGCGCCCGGCGTGCGAACTCAAGCGGAGTTAAAGCAGTTTCCATAGGTCCTCCAAACTCGAATCATCCCTTGATGTCCCACTATACCGGGAACGCGAGCAGGGCATCGGGCGGAGATTATACTTTCTGGCGGGCCGGTATTGGGTTGTTTCTGATCCATTACCGAGTATCAGCGTCTAACGATCCGCCTCGCGCGGATCGTGCGCCCCGCTCGGCGGGACAGACGTGAGGCCGCCTTGCGGCCGAAACAGCTAGAGGATTTTAGATACGATTGACCCGTTTGCACGGCTATAATTCTCATGTCTTATAGTTTTAAGACTTTGTCGGTGGTTTTGAAGACTTCATTCATCGCGTGGTTACTGATTGCTTGCCTGGCATTCTTTGTGCCGGCCGCTTCAACGCAGCAGAATTCGGCCACCATCCATGTCGCTGTGACGGACCAGAACGGCGCCGTGCTCTCAGGCGCGGTTGTGACTCTGCTTCGCGATGGCAATCCCGTCGCGTCGGCGGGAACTGATTTCTCCGGCAAAGCTTTTTTCTCCGTTGCGCCGGGAAGTTTTATTCTTCAGGCAGAGAAGAAGGGCTTTTACACGGCAAAAAGTGATCCCGTTACGGTTGCCGTGGGGCAAGCCACTGAAGTCCAGGTCAGGTTGCAGCAATATCGCGAATTCTCCGAAGAAATTGAAGTTCTGGGGCAGCCCTCGCCGATCGATGTGCAGCAGACACAAAGCTCCCACCAACTGAGCAGCGACGAGATTGTGAACATCCCTTATGCCACCACGCGCGACTACCACAATGTGCTGCCATTCATTCCCGGAGTCATTGTGGATGCAGATAACCAGCCGCACATCGTGGGAGGCGACACAAACCAAACCCAGTATTATCTGGACGGTTTTGAAGTGAGCCAGCCGGCCGGCGGTTTGCTGATCATGCGCGTGAACCCGGATTCCCTGCGACAGATCAACGTGGACGCCAGCCGCTACTCGGCCCAGTTCGGCAAAGGCTCTGCCGGTTTGCTGTCACTGGACACGCAGTCGGGCGACAATCGCTTCAGGTTTTCCGCCACTGACTTCATTCCCACGGTCCAGAATGTGAAAGGCATCAGCTTCAATAACTGGACGCCGCGCGGCGTTGTTTCCGGACCCCTGGTTAAAGACAAAGCGTGGTTTTATCTCTCTCATGCGAGCGAAAACGATCTCAACATCGTCAAGGAGCAGCCATCTGGAGCGGATACCAACAACGTATTCCGCAGCGCTGACCTGGTGAAATTTCAATTCAATCCGAGTCCGCGGAACACGATCACCACTTTTGGCTTGTTCAATGTTTTTGATTCCGACCGCGCCGGCCTTTCCGCATTTGTGGCTGCACCCACAACCATTGATCAGCAACAGAGCGAGTTCCTGACTGGAATCAAAGATGATCTTCTACTGACGAAGGATTCGCTGCTCGATGTTGGATTTGGCGTGCAGCGCTTCCACGGATCAGACCAGCCGCTCTCAACTGCGCCGTTCGTCATAACTCCAACCACGCAATCGGGGGGCTTCTTCGAGTTCGATGATGGCTGGTCCCGCCGGATTCAGGGGTTTGCCAACCTGTTCCTGCCGCCGGTGAGCTGGCATGGACGCCATGAGTTTCGCGTGGGCATCCAGGGTGATGAGGTACGCGATTCGCTACTGTTCATTCGCAGTCCTGTCATGGCGGTTGATTCCAATGGAGTGCTGGCGCGGAGAATTAATTTTCAGAATGTCCCACGTTTCGAACAGGGGCTGACCGAGTCCAGTGCCTACGCGCAGGACCGCTGGAACGTAAGCGACCGTTTCGTGTTGGAGGCAGGCGCGCGTTTTGATCATGACAGCTTTGTCCGCGATGTTCTGGTTTCTCCGCGCGTCGTGGCTTCTTACATGATTGAGAAATCGTCACAGACAAAGATCAGCGCGGGCGCAGGCATTTATTACGACCGCACCAGCCTGGATCTGGTTACGCGCCCGTTGCAGGGATCACGGACTGATTTCTTCTTCAATCCTGATGGCACTCTGTCACAGCCGCCCATTAATACCTCTTTCGTGGTGAATCGCGCTGGTCTTCAAGCCCCACGTTTCGTGAATTCAAGTGTTGCCGTGGAGCGAAAGCTGCCATGGGAAATCTATGGCCGGTTCGAATACGTCGACCGCAGAGGCACACATGGTTTTGCCTACGAGCCGGTGGCGTCCTCAGGCACGTTTGCCCTGGCCAATAATCGCGAGGACCGGTACCACGCGTTTTCAATCACAGGGAGAAAGGAGCTGAAGCGCGGGTACCCGCTGTTTCTTTCCTACACTCGCTCGTATGCGCATTCCAATGAGGTTCTGGACTTCAGCGTAGATAACCTGGTGTTCGGACCTCAGGTCAGCGGTCCGCTATTTTGGGACGCGCCCAATCAATTGGTTTCATGGGGATGGCTGCCGTTGTTCTGGAAAATAGACTTTGCATACTCCGTCGTCTGGCGCAGCGGGTTCCCTTTTCTGGCGGTGGATAATCAGCAGGCGTTGGTTCCCAGCGCGGGATTTTTTCGCTTCCCGGATTTCCTTACTATTAATCCTGCGATCGAGCGCAAGTTCACCTTCCATCATTATCAGTTTGCATTGCGGCTCGGCATCAACAACATCACCAACAATCAGGACCCCGCGTTTGTGAACAATAACATTCAGTCTCCGCAGTTCCGCACCTTCAGCGGCACCGGCCACCGCACGTTCAATGCGAGGATCAGGTTGCTGGGGAAAAGCAAATGAGTGGCCGTGTTCGCCGTGACGCGGTAGTCCGAGAAGCGATTGAGAAACAGCCATGAGCTAAAAGCCAAAAGCTATTTCCTCTGCGCCGCCTGCACACTCTTGGTCGGATCGGCGCCTTGCCAGGTCACATCGGCGGTTGGCCCATAACTGGGAGGGACCGGTTTTCCTAACAGGCGAAGATAGCCGCTGAGTTGCGTTCGGTGATGTGCAGTGTGCAGCACTCTTCGCCAGAATACCCAGATGCGCTGACGCTGCACGTCAAAGAAAGGAACTATTACCAGCCACCACTTTTCATCGTAGCCGGCCAATCGCGCCAGTCTGGCCTTGCATAAATCTTCATTGCGCTTGCAGAACGCCTCCGGAGTAAGGTCTTTGGGCAGCACGGCTGCCGCTTCCGGTTCGCCCGGCAGTCCGATGAACTCGGCAAAGAAACGGCGCTCAGACAGAAGTTGATGTTTCATGATGTCGAGCACCGAACTGGATCGGTCGGTGGATTTGAAGGACATATCTGCCGGGCTGAATTGTCGCCACACAGTGATCACCTTGCTGGTCTCGCTGGCATAGGTGTCCAGCAGATGCTGAAAAATGGGCTGGGCCGCGCGCGGCACATCGGACTCTGCTATTGCAGTGTAGTCGTAGAGCATGGCCATAATTTAAATTTCGCAGGCGAGCGGGCCCGCCTGCGCTCCGTCTACCTGCCAAGATTCTACGCTGTTGTCACGGCGGCTTTGGGAGTTCCGGTTTTCACGATTGCGGCCACTACGAGTCCGATCAGGAAATAGCCCAGAACAAGATATGTAATCTGTCCCAGAATCCAGCTGATGGGGAACTGATAGAAGTTCCACAGCGAGACGTTCGTCGTAATAGCGGCGAGCAGTCCCGCCACAAACACAAATCCCACACGCGAGGAAAAACGTCTCACCCCTGTCTGAGCGACCAGGAAGGCCACAAGCAGGGCCTGAACGATGTCGGTGAGGCACTCCGTTATGAGCATTTTCGGGGACAGCCCTACTCCGGTAGGACTATAGATCAAAACTCCCTGAGGTCCCTGTATACCGCTCTGCATCAGCTTCTGCATGGCGGCCTTCTTTTGTGAAAACGGAGCATCATCCGGCAAGCCGAAACCCGGAAAGAGGTACATGCCCGGGTCATGGATGTTTGCCTGCATCACATTGCGCACTGCCGCTTCATTGGGCAAGCTGCGCAATCCCAGGAAAGCTGTAGGTAGTTGATCGTGCCAAAGTCCGCCCCAGAGAAACATGACAATGCCTCCTGCAAGTCCCGCCAATATCACACGCTTCGCCATAAACTTCTCCTCCTTGATGAGCGATGAAACGCCTGTGAATTCTCCTCAACAAAGCGCTATTGGGCAAGAGAAATTTGCGTCGTCAGACAGGCCGGTCGAATCAAAGCCCTATAATCGTAAGCAGCACCGTCAGGACCACTGATCGGAGTCTTTTCGTTTGGAAACCATCAAACCGAAGAAATCACAGTTACAGCAGATCAAATCAGTATTCCCGCAGATCAGGGAACTGGTTGTGCCACGGTTGCCTTTGCTGGTCGTGGGATTTGCTTTGCTTTTCATCAACCGCATCATGGGACTGGCGCTGCCTTATTCAACCAGGACGCTGGGAGATGTAATTTACAAGCATCCCATTGCGCAATGGTCATTGCCTCTCGTTGCCAAGAAAGTCTTTGTTTACTTCAATAGTAGCTATGGACTAAGCCTGCTGACGATCCTTATTCTCGCCGTTGTATTGGCAACGGTGTTCCAGGCAGTGACCTCATTCGCGCTTACGCAGTTGTTGTCCAAAGAAGGCCAGCGCGCGATCGCGCAGTTGAGACGCAAGGTGCAGGCTCACGTCGGCAAACTGCCGGTGACTTATTACGATTCCACCAAAACAGGCACGCTTGTTGCACGCATCATGAGTGATGTGGAAGGTGTAAGAAACATTATTGGGACTGGACTGGTGGAAGTTGTGGGTGGATCACTCACAGCAATTATCGTGTTGCGCTTGATGTGGAAAATGTCCACTCTCATGACGGCGGTAGCGCTGGGCTTCCTGCTGGTCTTCGGGATCGCCCTGGGGAAGGCGTTCAAAGTTATCCGCCCGGTTTTCCGGGAGCGGGGCAAGATCAATGCTGAAGTCACCGGAAGATTGACGGAATCGCTTGGGGGAGTCCGTGTTGTCAAGGGATACCACGCTGAAGAGCGGGAGCAAAAAGTTTTCGCCTCCGGTGTAGACCGATTGTTGCAGAACGTCTTGCGTACACTTACCGCTACTTCATTGATGAGTCTCTCTTCCACACTTATGATGGGACTGGTCAGCGCAGTCATTATGTTCCTTGGCGCAAGGCAGCTGTTGACCGGCGCCTGGAAAGACCCTTTTGATCTGCTTCAGTACACCATGTATCTGGGTTTTCTGGCAGCGCCGATTTTTCAGATCACCAACATCGGCACTCAGCTCACGGAAGCTCTGGCCGGCCTTGACCGCACCCGCGAGATACTGAGCGAACGCCCGGAGGACCAGGACCCGGAGCGCACAATCACTCTCAGCGAAATCCGGGGCGAGCTGAGTTTCGAACATGTGGACTTTGCATATGAAGCGGACAAGCCCGTCCTTCACGACATCAGTTTCATTGCTCTGCCGGGAACCGTCACCGCGCTGGTTGGCTCTTCCGGTTCCGGGAAGTCGACCATTATTGGACTCGTAGCCGCCTTTCATAAACCCACATCGGGAAAGGTGTTGATCGATGGTGTGGATCTCGCGCGCATCCGCCTGGATTCCTATCGTCCCACTTTGGGCGTAGTGCTGCAGGAATCTTTTCTGTTTGATGGCACCATTCGTGAGAACGTCGCGTTCTCGCGTCCGGAGGCAAGGGAGGAAGAGATTATGGCGGCCTGCCACATCGCTCACGTGGCGGAATTTGCGGAGAAGTTCAAGGACAAGTACGACACCGTTATCGGTGAGCGAGGTGTAAAGCTCTCCGGCGGCCAGCGGCAGCGGGTTTCAATTGCACGCGCTGTTCTTGCCAACCCGAAAATCCTGATTCTGGACGAAGCCACTTCCAGCCTGGACTCCGAATCGGAAGGCTACATTCAACAGGGACTCAAATACCTCATGCAGGGCCGCACAACGTTTGTAATTGCGCACCGCCTGTCTACGGTCCGTCAGGCAGACCAGATTCTGGTGGTTGAAGCCGGCAGAATTGTCGAGCGCGGCACTCATGCATCGCTGTATGCACTCCAGGGACGATATTACGAGCTGTACACCAGGCAGCATGGCCTGGAATCCAATTTGCTGCTAGCGCCGGGCGAAGGAGACAAACTGGAAGAGCAGCCCGTCACTCGCGCAGCGGCCGGTGGCGAAACTCTGGATCCGCTCGGACTCATTCGCGGCCAGGGCTTCTGAACTTTTTCAGCCAGTTGCCAGCCCGCCATGTGCGCCTTGCGTCCGGTTTCATAAAGCTGCTCGCGGCTCGAAAGCTGTAATCCCACATAATTGTTCGCTATGCCGATGTAGGGTTGCGAGAGCCATGCTGTTCGTTCCGAAATGGAACCATCGGCGTATTGCTTAACGCCGCCAATCCGCACCCACTCGTCGCCGAACCCGGTATGAATCCCCGCAGCCATGAAATGATCGAGCGCAACCGCGGACACGAGGCAATACACGCGCATCCCCAGGTCGCCGGCATCGCGCGCATCCTGGTAGCCCTGTACGTCTTCCGGCCCGGCATCGGCATCGCACGCGGATGTAACTCCCTTGCTGGTAAACATCTTGGAGATCAGCGCGGCTCCCTTGCGATAATCCTCGCGCGTGTTCTTCTCCCGAATGAGCTTAAAAAAGGCCTGCGCTGCAGCATCCGCCGCAAAACCCGTCAGGTGGCCGGCGGGATCATGCTCGAAGCGTCCGCCGGCAGGATCGGGTGTCTGCTCGTTGATGTGCGCCAACTCGAGCGCCATGGAGTTCACGAAGACCGTGTGGCCGCCGCGGTGCTGGACGAGCACCGGATGATCCGGCACCGCAGCATTGAGATCATGTCGATTAAGAGGCCGCGGAGTCTTTCCATCGTCGTACAAAAATCCGAGTACCCATTGCCCGGGTGGCGTCTGCACGGCACGCTCGTGCAGTGCTGCCTGGATTTTTTCAATCGAGTCCTTGTCGCACGCGACTTTGCGCAGGTGCTCGACTCCCGACTCCACTGGATGGGCGTGCGCGTCGTTGAATCCTGGAAGCACAGTCTTAAACCCAAGATCAATTTTGCGCGTGCGGGCAGTAGCCAGAGGCAGGACGTCTGCATTCGAGCCCACGGCCAGAAATCGCCCTCGGCTGATGGCTACAGCCTGGGCCCGCGGCTGAGCATCATCTACTGTCCAGATGTTTCCGTTGTACAAGACGATCTCCGGCTCTTCCGTGCGCACGAACGGCAACATAGTCAAGCTGGCCATGCCACGCACAAAACTCCGTCGCGAAATTGGCTTCATCCACCACACCTCCAGAAATTGCACTCAGGATTTTACATATGCCGCTGCATGAGAAGTCGCCAAATAGAAAAACGGATTGTAATGGTGGCTTCGCAAATCAGCGGTGATCCGCGTCGATCTGCGGCCAAAGATCCGTGGTCAGCTAAGAATTGCTTTCGTGCGGGGACCTCGACTTCATTTCCTAAGTACAGCACGGCGCTGATGTTCACATCATGTAGCAGAGCTCAATAAGAATTCGAGCTGCAAGTATGTCCAACTCAGTTGTTTCAATTTCAGAGAACAAACTTAACGCACTCTGATCGGCAACTTAGTCCCGTGTAGTTGCGTCTTATGACATAACGTAAGTTGTTCCCCAAACAACGCAGCAGTTCTGCACTGCCCGGCCCGCTGGGTGGGTGCAGTCCTTTTTAAGCGCCAAAGAGGGAGTAGTGCAATGCCCGGGTTCCCGTTGTTTCGGTATCTCACTCTTGTTGTCTTCATTCTAGGTCTTGGCTCGGTTAAAGCTGCGCTTTCACAAAGTACGCCTCCGCTGGGCCACATCGTTATAGTTGCCTTGGAAAACCATAGCTATAGCGACGTAGTAGGCAGCAGTTCCATGCCTTACCTGAACAGCCTCATCAATCAATATGGCCTGGCGCAGAATTTCATTGCCAATGTGCACGGCTCGTTCCCTGACTACGCGATGTTAACAACCGGAGAACTGATCACCGCAGCGGGTTCGGGACTGCCGAATGACTTTCCCATTAGCATCGATAACCTTGTTCGTGAGCTGAACGCCGCCGGCAAGACGTGGAAAGTTTATGCCGAAAGCATTCCTTCCACCGGATATACCGGCGCCGATTCCTATCCTTACGTCAAGACCCACAATCCCTTCGCCTACATGACGGACGTCTTAAACAGTTCGACGCAGGCCAACAATATTGTTCCTTTCAGCCAGTTCGCCAGCGACCTCGCGGCCAATGCGCTGCCCAACTTCGCTTTTGTCATTCCCAATCAGGAAGATGATGCGCATGATTGCCCGGGAGGAGGCACCAGTTGCTCTGACGCCACCATCCTCTCTACCGCCGATCAGTGGCTGCAAACCAACATTGCGCCGCTGCTCTCGAATGGCGCGTTCCAGCAGAATGGCCTGTTGGTGATCTGGTGGGATGAAGGCAACGGCAGCGACACGAATGCAGGCGGCAAGGTTGCCATCACCATGGTTGGCCCCACCATTAAGCCGGGCTACCGCTCAACTACTACATATCATCATGAGAATCTGCTTCGGACCATCGCAGAAGGTCTCGGCCTCGGATTCCCGGGAGCGTCAGTTTACGTCCAGAGCATGGGCGAATTCTTCGGCCCGAATACCACGCCGGGCTCGATTACAGGCCACGTCACTGACGCCTCGACCGGCGCTGCCCTGTCCGGAGCCACTGTGAGCTACAGTGGCGGCTCCACGACAACTGACAGCAACGGTAATTACACCCTCAGCAACGTGGCTGCCGGCACTTATAGCGTGACTGCCGCTCACTCCGGCTACGGCAGCGTAACCAGCTCCGTCACGGTCACAGCAGCTACCAGCTCCACATTGAATTTCCAACTCACCGCCACCTCCAGTCCCGGCGCAATTACCGGACACGTCAATGATAGTTCCACGGGCGCAGCCCTCTCCGGCGCGACGGTAAGTTATAGCGGCGGCTCAACTACCACTGACAGCAGCGGCAACTACGCCTTCGCTAATGTAAACCCGGGCCCTTACAGCCTGACCGCTTCTCACTCTGGTTATAACAGCCAGACCAGTTCCGTGACCGTAGCTTCTGGAACAACTGCCACTCTGAATTTCCAACTGACTGCGGCTTCCGCTAGTCCCGGAGCTATCACAGGCAAGGTTACAAATGTTTCCAACCCGGGCGAAACTATTGCTTCAACAACCGTAAGCTATAGCGGAGGTTCAACTACAACTGACAGCAATGGCAACTACACGCTTGGCAACGTAGCTCCGGGTACTTACAACGTAACCGCTTCACATACAGGATGGTTCTCGCAGACTAAGTCGGTCACTGTAACTTCCGGTGCGACTTCAACCTTGAACTTCGCATTGGCGACCGGCGGCAAAGTAGGCGGGACTGTTACTAATTCCAGCGGCTCGCCAATCTCCGGCACCGCCGTGACAATCACCGGCGGGAACATTTCCACAACCGTCAACACAACCACCAATTCGACTGGCGGCTATAACTCCAACTGGGTTCCGGTGGGACCCTATACAGTCACCGTGTCGGCCACCGGCTTCACAACGCAGAGCCAGGCTACGACCGTAACAACCGGCAACACCACCACACTGAACTTCACGATGCATTGATCGCAGGCGTAGCCAGAGCCAGGTCTTTGGCCCAAGCGCTTCCAATGGCGGGTCCCAAGGCTTGATTCTGTTATAATCCGCGCCACTAGCCCAGACTCTCATCAGGACGCAGTCTCCCGGTGGACGTGGAACATGGCGCAGTTTGCCTTTGCCGAAGTGTCATTGCAGGCACACCTGCAGCGCGGCAACATCAGCGTGGCCGACGCGATGGCCATTGCCCGCCAGGCCGGCGAAGCTTTGGAGGAGATCCATGCTGCGGGAAGAGTTCACGGAAATCTGACTCTCGCGAGCGTTCTGCTTCGCAATGATTCGTCGGGATTGCGAGTGACGATTGACGGATCGGGCGATCACGCCAATCTCGAATACGTCGCTCCGGAGTGCAGAACCGGCGCCAAACCGAGTGTCGCATCAGATATTTATTCTTTCGGCCGCATCCTGGAACACATAAAGAGCGCGACTGCAGGCGATTCCACTGCCCAGCTCTGGGACGCCGCTATTCATCGCTGCCTCGATCCGGCGCCCGAACGCCGGTTTGCGTCAGTAACCGACGCCTTGCGCGCGCTGGGCCTGACAGAGATGACGGCCTCGATCGGCGTAAGCTCGACGCATGCCAGCCGTGATCCAAAGACTTGGGGTGATTTCCAGCTCTTGCAGCTATTAGGCGCCGGCGGTTTTGGTGAAGTCTATCGAGCATGGGACCCGGTGCTGGAACGCGAGGTCGCGTTGAAGCTTCTGCTGCCCCGCGGTCTTGATCCCGAAGGCGAATACGCCGCCATTGTGGCGGAGGCCCGAGCCATCGCCCGTGTGCGCCATCCCAACATTGTCTCTGTTTATGGAGTAGATCGCCGCGATGGGCGCGTCGGTTTCTGGAGCGATTTTGTTCGCGGCCAGACCCTGGCTGACATGATCGCAACCGGCGGTCCATGTTCGGCCAAAGATACGGCTGCGATCGGAGTCGCGCTTTGTGACGCGCTCGCGGCAGTGCACCGCGCGGGTCTTCTGCATCGCGATATCAAGGCCAGCAACTCGATGCGTGCGGAAGACGGGCGCATCCTGCTGATGGACTTTGGCCTCAGCCAGGACATTCACCGCCCTGCCGGAGTCGCGGGCACGCTTGACTACATGGCGCCAGAGTTGCTCGCCGGCAGTCCGCCCACTGTGCAAACAGATATTTATGCCATGGGCGTACTGCTGCTCTACCTGTGTACCGGTGGCTATTCGTTGCCGTCCGCAAACGAGAAAGGATCACACACGCGCACTGCCGTACCGGCGGGGCTGGAACAAATCATTCGGTGCGCAACTCACCGCGATCCGCAGCAGCGCTATGCCAGCGCCGGCAAATTGCGTGAAGCGCTCGCGGCGACTCTGGCCGGCGATACTGCACCCGCAGCTACCAACAAAAAAAGACGCCGTCGAATTGAGTGGATCAGTGCTGCTGCCGTCCTGGCGCTTGCGATCGCAATTGCATTTCCCGCGCTCAGGCGGCAGATGCGCGCTTTCAAGGCCGGAACGAACCCGGCTGCCTATCAAAGTTTTTTAGCTGCGGAAGATGCGTTGCAACGCTTCGACAAGCCCGGGAATACGGAAAAAGCAATCCAACTCTACCAGCAGACGCTTGACCGCTCCCCGAATTTCGCCCTGGCGCAGGCCGGTCTGGCCCGCGCAGACTGGCGAATGTATCTCGACACAACGGACAAGAAGTGGGCTTCGGCAGCCGACCAGGCGGTGGCGCGGGCCGCGGAAATCAACTCGGAAATCGCATACGTCCAAGCCACTCTTGGAATGATCCATGTCGCCGAGGGCAAAGACAGCCTGGGCACGCATGAACTTGAGCACGCCAGGGACCTGGATCCAAGAAGTGCGGATGCCCATGCCGCACTTGGTGAAGCCTACCGGCAACAAGGCCGATTGGCGGACGCAAAGACCGAATTACAAGCTGCGATGGATCTCGCTCCCGATGACTGGCGCTGGCCTTATTGGCTCGGCGCCCTGCAGATCGATACGGGCGATTACAAATCGGCAGAAACGAATTTGAAGAC